>JBBSPC010000090.1:0-20686 GCA_038259125.1 Chroococcales cyanobacterium
ATCCATGGAACTATATTGCTAAGGTTCTGGCTTTAGCTCGTCAAGGAATCAATCCACTACCTTTTCCTGTTTGTAATTAATGTGCGGGGATTCCTTGCGCCTAATTTTCTCTGGAATTTTTTAGGGGGAATGAACGGTTACGAATCGTTTATACTTTTTATAGCGCGATCGCCACAGTTAGAGCAAGGAATTATTTGTGTCTTAGTCATTTTTACTTCGCAGAACCTTGAGACTTAAATAATCAAGTCCTAAATTCTGTTTGCAGGTAAAGTTTGAATTTTAGTTTACATTGATAAGTATAATCACCTTTTAAGTATTCCTTTTCAGTCTTTAGATATATTTTATATCTTTCAATATTGATCCCTGATGACCCTAAGTCTAATTCAATATATATGTTCTGTCTAAAGGGTATTTTTAGCTAATTTTTAAATATTAATTATAAAAACGCAATTTATCTTTACTCGTTTCTAGGCTTTTATTTTTTCTGCGCCATTATGCTAAATAATGATTTAATTTTAGAAACCAATTATTTTGCTTTGTGTGGCAATAATCTATGCAAGTTGAATGGCAGACAGTTAAAAGTTACGAAGATATTTTCTATCAAAAGTGGAATGGTATTGCCAAAATCACCATTAATCGTCCTCACAAGCGCAATGCGTTTCGACCCAAAACTATATTTGAAATGTATGATGCTTTTATCGACGCTCGCGAAGACAATACTGTAGGGGTAGTTTTATTAACAGGTGCCGGACCTCATACAGACGGTAAATATGCTTTTTGTGCTGGTGGCGATCAAAGCATTAGGGGAAAAGCAGGGTATATAGATGAGCAAGGCACACCAAGATTAAATGTCTTAGACTTACAGCGTTTGATTCGCTCATTACCCAAAGTAACCATCGCTTTAGTAGCTGGTTATGCGATCGGTGGTGGTCATGTACTTCATGTATTATGCGATTTAACTATTGCAGCAGATAACGCCATTTTTGGACAAACTGGACCAAAAGTAGGCAGTTTTGACGGCGGATTTGGCTCTAGCTATCTTGCAAGAATTGTCGGTCAAAAAAAAGCTAGGGAAATTTGGTTTTTATGTCGTCAATATAACGCTACAGAAGCTAGGGAAATGGGCTTAGTTAACTGCGTCGTGCCGATAGATCGCCTAGAAGCCGAGGGAATTAAGTGGTCACAAGAGATTCTAGCCAAAAGTCCTATCGCCATTCGTTGTCTAAAAGCTGCTTTTAATGCCGACTGCGATGGACAAGCGGGTTTACAAGAATTAGCTGGTAACGCTACTATGCTCTACTACATGACAGAAGAAGGAGCGGAAGGAAAACAAGCCTTTTTAGAAAAGCGATCGCCAAATTTTCAGCAATATCCTTGGTTACCTTAAAAAACAAAGATGCAAAATTCTGGCATTTTTTTACTTGATTATTTGTCAAATAAAATGCGTCCCCATAATTTAATTTTAGGACGCACTTTTTTTTATTTGAGTATAATCTAACTACTTCAGTTTGCAGGCAAAAAACAGCATAGAAATATATTAGCTTGTCAAGTTCAAATTAATTAAGAGCTTCACCTTTATTGTGAGCAAATGTTTTTCTACGAGTAGCTTCGATCTCGTCAGATATGTTCGAAGTTAATTGGCTGGTTAATTCTGGCTCTATAGAAGTAGAATAATGAAAAATATCTTCTAATTTTTTTAAAGTCGTTTCAAAAGGATGAGAGGCAAATGTGCAAGCTTTCCAACTGCCTTGAACAGGTACTCCCAACCTTTGGCAAGAACCACCTCTACGACCTTCTGGCTTATAAGAGCAACAGAAGCGACAGGCTGAAGTTGAAAAATTTATTTCTTCCATTAGGTTATGTAAGTTTCGGTTTGATTCCATTCCGTTACTTCTATTTTGTGCTTTCTTCATAACCCGACAAATTCAATTGCAGCCATTATCTACTATGCCTTAGAGCGATCCCCAGCCACTAGAAAGGCTTAACAATTTCTTTATAATTGAGTAATGAATGGAAACAATAACTTTATAAAACGGTATCGAAAATGGATTTGTTCTCAGTAATTTCCCTGAAATTGCTGAAAAACTTATAGGGATCGTTAATAAAAAACCGCTAAATCTTTATATTTTTTTTACTAAAATTAGGAAAAAGTTGAAGGAATATATTCTGAACACCATTTTTGAGCAATGCAATGATAACAAGAATTCCACCGTTCAATCTCCTCCTTTGGTGTAGAAGCATTACATTGAGGACAACAAGAAAAAGATGATGATTTCTTTTTGATGGTTTCTAACCAGCGTCTAGCTGCAAGTTTTGCATCTTTAGAAGAAGATATACGATCTTCCTTACTCTTGAAATTTAAGGCTTTATATTCAATAGGATTATGTTTAAATTTCTGCTGCTCACTAATACTAAATAAGTTGGTATTAATAGTATTCTGAGCAGTTGCTTGATGCCATTGGGAAGATGAAAAGCGGACATCTTTAAGTACAAAAGGCAGTTGATTGTTAAGCTTTTTAAGTAGAGTATAACGTTGAAAAGAAAGCTCTTGCGCTCTTGCTGCACTAGATGTTG
The DNA here is from genome assembly GCA_038259125.1 of Chroococcales cyanobacterium. Classification (GTDB taxonomy): domain Bacteria; phylum Cyanobacteriota; class Cyanobacteriia; order Cyanobacteriales; family Xenococcaceae; genus Waterburya. The sequence continues at coordinate 2,575 of JBBSPC010000090.1, forward strand.
CCACCCAAAGCACTTGCCTAGTAATGTAAAGAGGGCGGGTATGTTGAGCGGTATTTTGACTAACGGTATTGTGCCAACATTTTAAGAGTTGACGATGTTCACGAAGTTTATCCCAACCTGGCTGTTGCTCAAGTTTAGTTAGTATTTGTTCTACCGAATCAAAAAACAAAGAAGCTAGGGATCTTTAGATCAGATCATAAATTTACCATTATTATTAGCATAGCCTTTAAATTTGCCTAAACTAACTTAATCTCAACTGGCGTAACTTAGTCCGAGTTCTTTTTGGGTGCAGGTACAGGATCGTACCCACCTGGATGAAAAGGATGACAGCGTAATATACGATTAACCGCCAGCCAACTCCCTTTAATAGTTCCATAAAGCACGATCGCTTCAATGGCATATTGTGAACAGGTGGGTTGAAAGCGACAGGTGGGAGGAAAAAGAGGAGAAATAAAGCGACGATAACATTTGATTAGCCACAGCAGTAAAGTTTTCATGACTTCTTACTCCACGGGTGTTTTCATCAACAGACAATAAAATAAATTCAAGCACATATCTTAATTTTATATATGGATAATTTAGAACTGTCATCTTCTGCACAAGAAGCGATCGCCCTTTTTTTATATCCCCTAGGAACTGTTTTTGCTTACTTAGCAATGTTAATCATTGTAGCTGACGTTCTTAGTCGCTTCATTGTCGATGATCCCGAATTAACCCGCAAAGTTGTTCATATTGGCAGTGGCAACGTGATCCTTTTAGCTTGGTGGTTGGATATATCTTCGGCAGTAATTATTAGTGCAGCTATTATTGCTGCGGCGATCGCTATCATCTCTTATCTTATTCCTATTCTTCCCAGTATTGAAAGCGTTGGGCGCAAAAGCTTTGGTACGCTATTTTATGCTGTCAGCATTGGTGTCTTGGCTGCCTGTTTCTGGCAAGATAGCCCTCAATATACAACAATTGGCATTTTGACTATGGCTTGGGGAGATGGTATGGCAGCCATTATTGGTCAGCGTTTTGGCAAACATCCTTATCATGTCGGCGAAATAACTAAAAGTTGGGAAGGCTCTTTTGCCATGCTGGGGGCAGCTTTTGCGGTCATTGGTGCTATTTTATTGTTTGTAGAGGGGAATAGTTGGCAAATATGGTTAGTTTCTCTAGTGGTTGCTGTGGTTGCCACAATATTAGAAGCTTTCTCTAAGCTAGGTGTAGATAATTTAACTGTCCCTATAAGCAGTGGATTTTTGTGTTTTTTTTGTGTTCAGGCACTATCATTTAGTTAAATGTTATTCAAACCTACAAATTAAAAATTAATTAATAACTCTAGATAATGACTGATTCTGCGCCTAAACAAGCACCAGAAACCACTATACCCCCTGAAGCTACGTCAGACGGGACTAGAGATAATATCTCGGAAATTCCCAAGCCCAAAGATAGCTATGTTAAGTTAGCAATGCGGAATATGGTTCGCAAAGGAAGACAATCTTTGTGGCACTTTTTTCTGACTACGGCTGGTTTAGTCGGGCTTTTGGTCGGTCTAGCTTATCTGACCAAACCATAAATTAAGCAAGTCTATGGACATAACCGTTAAACAGCCTATAAATACTCTAATTTACGTCGACAATGTATATCAAGGGAACTTATCCCCAAATAGTTTAAAAGCTGTTGAATCTATTCCCTGGGATGACTGGATTAAAGTTTGGTTCGACTCACTTGAGTCTATAAGTAATTTAAATCAAGACTGCGAAATGGGGTTGAGATTAACTGGCGATCGCCAAATTCAGGCTCTTAACTGTCAGTATCGCTCAATTGACCAACCTACAGATGTTTTAGCTTTCGTCGCTACTGAAGCCGACATACCTTTACCCTTAGATATTGCTGAACCTCTTTATTTAGGAGATGTTATTATTTCACTTGATACGGCTGAAAAACAAGCACAGGAGCAAAATCATTTATTAACAACAGAGTTGGCTTGGTTGGCAAGTCATGGCATATTACACCTGCTAGGTTGGGATCATCCTGACGAAGTTAGTCTAGAAACAATGCTAAAGCAACAGTCTAAACTGGTTCAATTGTCACGAGTTCCGCTAAATTAGTGAGTAAAATCATGTAGTTGTACTGTTTTATTTGAACATAACATTATGTAATTGTTGAGTTATGATTGCACTATAAATAAGCAAATATACGGATCGAGTTTGATGTCAATATGATTGAACCAGACAAGACAAGTAGTCCGACCTTATCTTTATTAGATATAAATATGAAATCTTCTATTATTGCTTCTCCCTCTAAAGAAGCTTCTACAGCCAGTAATAAAATAATTCGCAATTTAGCTTGGCAGGTAGCACCAAATTTATTTTTGAGCTTTAAATATGCTTGGGCGGGAGTGCGTTACGCATTTATTACTCAAAGAAATTTTCGGATTCATACTTTGATTGGTACCTTGGCGGTTTGCTTGGGTATTTTTTTAGAAATTAAAGCTATGGAAATGGCAGTAATCGTCATGACTTGCGCTATGGTGATGGTGCTAGAGTTAATTAATACGGCTCTTGAGGCAGTAGTCGATCTGACGGTTAAGCAAACATATCACGAGCTAGCTAAAATAGCCAAAGATTGCGCTGCTGGTGCAGTTTTAATTAGTGCGATCGCTGCGGTGATGGTAGCAGCCCTTATTTTGCTTCCTAATCTTTTAGGGCGCATTATACCTATGTTGTAATGGAGATTTGACTTGATTTTAGTCATTGATAACTATGATAGTTTCACCTATAACTTGGTGCAGTACTTAGGAGAGTTGGGTCAAGAATTGCCTATAGCATCAGACATTCGCGTCTACAGAAACGATGCCATCGATCTTGAGACTATAAATCAGCTTAAGCCAGACGGTATTTTAATCTCTCCTGGTCCTGGTCGCCCTGAAGATGCAGGAATATCGCTACAGTTAATTGAAAAACTTGGTTCTCAAATCCCTATTTTGGGAGTTTGCCTAGGTCATCAAAGTATTGGACAAGTTTTTGGCGGTCAAGTTGTATCAGCACCCGTTTTGATGCACGGCAAAACATCCCCAGTTCATCATCACAATACGGGAATATTTGCAGGGATAGAATCTCCTTTTACCGCCACCAGATATCATAGTTTAGTAATTGAGCGTCAAACTATCCCTGACACCTTAGAAATAACGGCTTGGGTGGAAGACGGCACAATTATGGGAGTCCGTCATCGCGATTATCATCATCTTCAAGGAGTGCAGTTTCATCCTGAAAGCATTTTGACGGATAATGGAAAATTGTTGTTACGTAATTTTTTAAATTCTTTAGGTAGTAAATAAATATATGAAACGGCGACAGTTAATCCGCTATGGTGGAGTAGGTTTGACAACGGCGATCGCCACAAGTTTAATTCCCCGTCAGTTTTCTTTGGCTCAGGAAGTTACCGATGGAGTGACTGTTCAATATCTGGGACATACCTGCTTTTTGTTTACGGGTGATGGTCTAAAAGTTCTGGTTAACCCCTATGAATCGGCTGGCTGTACCGCTGGCTTGACTCTGCCTGAAGTGCAGCCAGACGTAGTGCTAATTAGTAGTTTTCTTTTAGATGAAGGAGCAGTAGAAAAGGTACAGGGTAATCCTCAAGTTATTACCGAGCAAGGTATTCATCAGTTTAAAAGTATTCAGTTTCAAGGATTTTCTATGCCCCACGATCTTCAAGGAGGTAAACGCTTTGGCAACAATATTGCTTGGCGATGGACTCAAGGAGGGGTAAATATTCTGCATCTTGGTGGTGCTGCTGCGCCTCTAACTACAGAAGACAAAATTTTGCTAGGTGGTGCAGATATACTGCTTGCTCCAGTGGGAGGCGGTCCAAAAGCCTATGATGCGTCCGAGGCAAATCAGGTAGTAAAACTTCTTCATCCTAAAATGGTGATTCCTACTCAATATCGAGTTGCCACAGCCGACAAAGCAAGCTGCGATCTCGCTCCTGTGGATAAATTTTTGGCTTTGGTAAAGAATGAGAACATGGAAGTCGCCCAGGTAGGTAGAGATCGCTTTGAAGTCAAAAAATCTTATTTAAAGGGCGATCGCACTTTAGTTAGAGTTCTAGACTATACCCCATGAGCTTTGTAGTTTTTCTCGGATTAGGATTAGGCGCGATTGCCTGGGGTTTAAAAGCTACTGAAGAAGTAGCTCAACTGCTCACGGGGCAATCGTTGGGGCAGTCCTTCTAAATTGGGGGCTGTGTTTAACCCCCCAAATGTATTTAGTGGGCGCGGAAATTTTGGCAGTACTTGCCGTGTTTCGCATTTGTATTCGTTGTTGCGAGTGCGATTAATCAAAATTATCGTCAGGGCGAAGCAACCTTCGCCCTGACTTACTTACCTAATCGTCTGGTTTTTATTAGGAATGACAATTAATACTTAATAATTAATTGCTATTTTTCTTCTCGGATTGAGAATCGACACCTTGTTCAAGCTGCCAGGCGATCGCATTTAGAACTAAACTACCATTACCTGTACAAGTCTCTTGGTATTCTTCCTGTGCTGCGACAATAGAGCCTAATTTTTCGATGGTTTTACCGTACTTTTTATCTTTAGCTAGTTCTTTTTCTTCAGCAGTCAAAGGACGCGATCGCTCTAAAACAACTTTGATAATCGGTATATATTGCTCTGCTTGTTCTGATGCCTCTTGCACCTCTAATTGCAGCTTGGTAAGTTCAATAATTTCTTTTGCTCCCTGAACAATGGGCAATAATTCTTGACTATCTGACACGGTTTGAGTGGATTTTACTGAAGGACTAGCCGATGGTACATAAAAAATGTGGTCTTGTGTTAAACCATCAGGAAAACGATTGACATCAATCTCTTCTTTTTCCCACATTTCTTGCACAATCTCTAAAGCTTTGACACGATTTTTTTTGGTATCTCCTGTTGTACCAGACACCTCTACCAAAATTCCTTCTTGCTCTTGAACAGGTTTAGAAAGATCGCTGACTGCAACAAAATGAGAAACTGCTGGGGTTTTTGCCATCTTGAGAAAGATTTGAATTTTTCAATATTATTGTACTACTTTTACTTCACCAAGAATTTAATAATTTAAGTACGTAGAAAGCTTGGAAAAGATAAAGGATAAAAGCTGAAGCCCCAATTTATTTTTGTGCAAAAAGTCTATTCCTTATATTCATCTTGAATTGCCTGTAGTGCAGCCTTAATCAGTTGCAAATAGGGTGATTGAGTTACATTGACCTGTTTAGCGACCTCTCTACTTTTGCCTAGTAACCCTGCCGAATTTCCTTGACTGACGGCTAAAACATTACCGCGATCGTTTCTAATACGTAGTTCAAAGAAAGTTTTGCTACACACATAAATTCTGCCACTGTGGGTAAACACGGCTTTTTGAACCTTATGATTAATTCTTTTATTTAAAGCAGCGATCTGAATACTAGGTTGAGTTTGAGATAACTTTACTCCGACTATTTCTAGCTCGATGTTGGTATTGCCTTGCCAATGGTTTTCTTTTAATTTGTAAGCAATATCCAAATGTTCTGGTAGGGGGCAATATTCTCCCCATCGCCATGCCAGTGCCTTAATCTGTGTGGAGGTATCGGCTTCTTGAACAGTCAATTTTAAATGAGCCTGGCTTTTGCCGATCTCTCTTTGTTCAATAACTCGTACATTGGGAGTCCAAAATATGGGGGTACTATTACCAATTCCCCAGGGCTGCAACCCTTCTAGCTGTTCGTAAAGAGTAAAATCTACCTGTCCTAAGCTTGCCTGAGCATCTATTTTAACGAGGGGTTTTAGATGTTCTACTTCTAGACATTTATGGGCAAACTCACTTAATCTTTGCTTCACCTGTTCTAGATGTGCTGCGGGGAAGCTAAACCCTCCAGCTGCCCGATGTCCGCCAAATTTACCTAATAAATCGCTGCAATAGTTAAGAGCATCAAAGACATTAAATTCATCAATACTTCTGGCAGAGCCACGAATCATGAGCGGAGGTACAGGAGCATCTGAGGATTCTGACTGCTCATCTTCATAAGTACCAATAAATACAGGTACACCGTAACGCTCTACTAAACGGGATGCCACAATACCGATTACGCCGTGATGCCAACCAGCAGAGACAACAATTAAAACGCGATCGCCTTGCCAGGGGATGGGTGTAGATTCAATTAGCGCGATCGCCTCTTTCTCTATTTGTTCACATAGTTGGCGACGATGTTGATTTATTTGTTCACACTGCATCGCTCTTTCTAGAGCCACCCCAGGATCGTCGGTGGTTAATAGTTCAATTACCATTTGCGGATCGCCAATCCTTCCTACCGCATTAATCCTGGGTCCTAAGCGAAAGCCAATATCATCGGGCTTTAGTTGTTTTTGCGCTTCGTCAATTCCTGCCACCTGCATCAATGCCTGAATGCCCAATAATTGAGAATTAGGTAAGGCTCTTAACCCGCGCTTGAGCCAACGACGATTTACGCCAATTAAAGGAGCAAGATCGGCAATGGTTCCCAGGGTAAATAATTCTAGAATAGGATTGGTTAAACCTTTGAGTTGTCCCAGACTTTGTGCCGTAGCGATCGCCAATACATATGCCACTCCTACCCCTGCAAGTCCCCTATAGGGAGAAGTGTCTGCCAATAATTTAGGATTTAAAATAGCGTCGGCGGGAGGAAGTTGGGCTGGCAGGTCGTGGTGGTCAGTGATAATCACGCTTAAGCCCAATTCTACCGCCCTAGCAATGGGTTCATAAGCAGAAATACCGTTATCAACCGTAAGAATTAAACCCACCCCGTTTTCGGCAAATTCTTCAACGATACGCGTATTAATACCATAGCCATCCTTCATACGGCTAGGAATAGCATAATCTACCTTTGCTCCCAGGTGTTTTAACGCCCTTAATAACAAGGCAGTGCTAGTCATGCCGTCGGCATCATAATCGCCACAGATGGCAATTTGTTCGCCATCGGCGATCGCTTTTTTGATTAGTTCGATGCTTATCCACAAATCCTCAAACTCATCTAGAGGCGAGGGCAAATTCTGAGATTCTGGTTCAATATAGGTATGAGCCTGTTGAGCAGTAGCAATATCGCGATTAATAATTACTTGAGCTACCAAGGGCAATAAGCCTGTAGAGATACTCAACTCCTGGACTGCCTTTGGCTGAGATGGTGCAATGTGCCATCTTTGATTAGGCAATCGTTTGTGGGTAGGGCGATTACGCTGTGCGTAGCCTTTGAGGTCGCTCATACTAGAATCAAATATCTATAATGCAATGTGGGCAACCAAAAGTATAACAATCAGCACCTGAATTAAAACATCAATCAGCTAGAGGCATCTTACATTTTACTTGTTCCTTACCCCTCATCCCTTTGTGGCGACTCCTTTGATTCAATTAATCCCCTAACTTGTTTTTCCCAGTCTCTACCAATTTGGATGGTAATGTCAGATCCTAAAACTCCAGTGCTTTCTACCACAACATCTCCCACACCCAAAACTGAACGTGCTTCTTTAGCAGCATCATCATCTCCTGACTGAGCAATTACTCTGGTTTGCGCTAAGGGTTCTTGCCAATTCTTACTGGCAAATACTCTTGTATAACCTGCTTCTCTAAGGGTATCTAAAGCAGACTGCAACACCTTTTGGTTGCCAATACTATCCTGTACATAAATTCTAAGGCGAGGATTAAGGACGGTAGGAGTATTAGTATTATTTAGACTAGTGTAGCTGTTATTAGAAAGTGCGTAATCTTTCTCATTCTTCGGCAGATTAAAATGCTGAGTCATCAACTTGTGGATATTTTGATCATTGGGCAACCAATAGCTAACAGGTTCATTTCCACTATTAAAATCTCCTGGTAACATCATCATTTTGATGTTATGTCTGTCAATTTTGGAGGCAAAATTAGATAGAGCCATTAACTCTCTAACGCTTAGATTAGTGTCCAAATGAGATTGAATTACGGAAAGTAGTTTAGGTATTTTGACTACCGTAGCAGGTTTAAGCGTTTGCTCTACCGCAGCGCGCATCAGCATTTGCTGACGTTGCACTCGCGAAATATCGCCAAAATCATCATAGCGAAAACGCAAAAACTGCATTGCCTTATCGCCGTTTAAATGCTGAGTTCCTTTTTTAAGATCGATATAAAGATGCTGGCTAAAGTCGGTGTACTTCATGTCTTTAGGGACATCAAGCGTTACGCCACCCAAAGCATCAATTAATTTTTCTACCCCCTGAACATTAACCCGTACATAGCGATCAATATGAATTCCACCTAGCAAGTCACTAGCGACCGCAGCAGTTAAGGCGGGGCCACCATACGTATTGGCGTGGTTAATTTTTCTAACTCCATGACCATCAATATAAACGCGAGTATCTCTAGGAATAGAAAGTACCGATACCTTTTCTTGTTTTGGATCGAATCGTACGAGCAACATACTGTCACTCAGACCGTCAAAAGAGTTAACCAGATTAAGATAACCAGTATTTTTTTTACTGTATTTTATTCCTTGGTCATCAAGGTCAGAGGTAATTACTTTGATACCCATAACCAAAATATTTACGGGGCGAGATAATTTTGGCAGGTTAAGGTTTTCGGCGGTTACGGTTTCTCCTTTACTAAAAACTTTTTGTTCTTCGTTGCTCAATTCTGCTTGTTGTAGTGGCGAAGCAGTAGATAAAGCAACGGCTAAAAACGCCCCTACGGCTGCTGAAACCATAGAAACACCAGCCAAACCAAGTCCAACTAAAATTGCTCTTCCTTTATTCAATTTTCTTTTATGACTTTTAGAGTGGTAATTAACAGAATGACCCCGAACAGGTTGCTGTCCTCCTGAAGGATTAGACCGATAGGCTTTTCTAACTGACACTGAATACCCTCACACTAAATAAAGAAATATAGAATACACTACCAAAAAATTCAAGTATATATATAAATATAATTCGCTCAATGGTAACAGGTATTTGCTATAAAAAAAACTTGTTACAGAATTGTCTTTAGTTAGTTACCTAATCTTATTTGCCCCACTACTTACTATTTTAGGAAAACTTTTTGATTTTGACTTCCTCATTAGGGTAACGATAGTTTTAACAAGTGGCAATTTTTAGGATTGGTTTTCTAAAGACGGGGCTGAATTTATTTCCTTGATTTCAGCCGTTAAGGACAAACTTTTTTTACTAAGACGAGTCATTAAGAAAGTACAGGTTACAAAATATCCCGTAGTCAGAATGGCGTTGGTATAAAGAAAACGAAAGGACACGAGATCTACAGCATTAGTTGCACCCAAAGAAAGTAAGGAATAAGAACTTAACCAAACTAAAATTAAAGAAATAGCCAGACGACTAACCTTTTGTTGTTCACGATTTACTGTGCAAGCTTGTATCTGGTTTTGAGGGTGGTATATAGTCCAAAGAGCAGGAACTACCCCCACAATAGGTAATAAATAGATCCACAGTTTAAGATGTCGTTCTATTTGTCCTGGAAAGCGATGTCGATGATTCATGATTGTTTTGCTATATATATATAAATCAAAATCTGGTGAAAAGATCGATCAAAGACGAGATTACAGCACTTGTTTTGGCTGGAGGCGAAAGTTCTCGTATGGGACAGGACAAAGCCTTGCTGACTATCAAAAACAGAACTTTACTGTCTCAAATTTGTTTAATTGCTAGTGAATGTGTTGCTCAAGTTTATGTAGTCACACCCTGGATTGCGAAATACCAGGAAATTTTACCTCCAAGTTGTCAGCTAATTGAGGAAAAGCTAGTTTTAAATGCTAAATCCAACACGCCTTTAATTGGCTTTGCTCAAGGATTAAAGACAGTTAATACAGAATGGGTATTATTATTAGCTTGTGACTTACCTCAGTTGTCTTCGTCTCAAGTAAAACAGTGGTCGCAAATTTTGGCAACAGTATTACCCACAGAAATTGCTTTGTTACCCCGTCACCCCAAAGGTTGGGAGTCTTTGTGTGGTTTTTATCGTTCTAGTTGCTTGTCGTTGTTAGAATCTTATCTTGAGGATGGTGGTCGATCTTTTCAATCCTGGCTTAATAAGTATCCTGTTCGAGAATTACCGATTGGCGATCGCACTTGTTTATTTAACTGCAATACTCCTGATGACTGGGAATTGTTCCAAGAAAAGGATCGAGGTAGTTTTTTCTAGTCCAGGTTGCAAAAGTTAAAATAGTCGATAGAATCGGGAATAATATTTTCCCTCTTTATTCTTAATTCTTACCAACAAAGTGATTAAAACTCGCTCCCAATCTAGAAAGCCCAATCCCACTAAATTTAGGCTCAAATATTTAGGACAGCAAATATTAGATTCGCTTTATGACTGGCGACGGCTAGACTGGTTTCTACTCTTATCAGTAGTTGGTCTAACTATCTTTGGTGGTTTTACTATTTACAGTACAGAATCGTCTTCAAGACACGACTATAGCTATCAACATTGGACAATTAGCCTATTGGGGTTAGGATTAGTTTTGCTTTTGTCCCGTTGGCGTTATCAGTCTCTCTTGCGCTGGCATTGGGTAATTTATGTTCTGACTAATCTTTCTTTGATTGGGGTGATGGTTACAGGGGTAAGTGCAAAAGGAGCGCAGCGTTGGATTACAGTGGCAGGATTTAATGTTCAGCCCTCAGAGTTCGCCAAAATTGGCATGGTAATTACTCTTGCTGCCCTGTTACATAATCAAGATGGAGCCAACTTAAAAACAGTTTTACGCACCCTAGCAATTACAGCTATTCCCTGGGGACTAGTTTTTTTACAGCCAGATTTAGGTACTTCTTTAGTGTTTGGCGTAATTGTATTAACCATGCTGTACTGGGCTAATGTTAATACAGGTTGGTTGATTTTAATGATTTCTCCCTTATTTTCAGCTATCCTATATCACCTTTACCTGCCTGGATGGCTGATTTGGGTTCTAGCTGTAGGAGGAGTTGCCTGGCTAACGTTACCTGCAAAAATTGTTTCTACCCTTAGTGCAATAGCTATAAATTTGGGCGCGGTAGAATTGGGCAATGTCTTCTGGGGACTGCTTAAGGATTATCAACAAGCTAGACTCACTATGTTCCTCGATCCCGAACAAGATCCTTTGGGTAACGGCTATCATCTGATTCAGTCTCGAATTGCGATCGGCGCAGGTAGACTTTGGGGACAGGGATGGCATCAAGGATCGCAAACAAACCTTAATTTTATTCCCGAACAGCACACTGATTTTATTTTTTCGGCTGTAGGAGAACAGTTTGGTTTTATTGGTAGTATTCTATTGCTAGCAGTGTTTTGGTTCATTTGTATGCGTCTAATGTGGATTGCTTCTACCGCTAAAGATAATTTTGGTTCTTTATTAGCCATAGGAATTCTCAGCATTATTGCTTTTCAGGCTGTAATCAATATCAGCATGACTATTGGACTTGCACCTATTACAGGAATTCCTCTACCCTGGATGAGCTATGGACGATCCTCCTTATTATCTAGTTTTATTAGTATTGGCTTGGTAGAATCAGTAGCTAATCATCGAGAAAGCAAAACCAGAAAATCTTACTAAAAAATTAATAGGAGGAAATGCTCTGGGCAAGGCGAGCATTTCCTCTTCCGTGTTGACCAATTATTATTAGTTTAATAGAGACTCAGATCCACTCTGGCAGTTGTATGATATCTGGTTGAATTTGAATCTCATTAGAGTTTTTGTACTAATACTACTAATTGATTAAAAGATTGAGTTATAGTCATAGACTGTACTGAAATCCGCTCGGCGATGCTTGCCACTTCCTGTACAGAATCTTTGGCAAAGGTTGAACTCTGGGTCTGATTTTCTACAGATCGGGAAATATTTTCAATCAGAGAATTCATCTTGTTGTGTAAAGTAACAACTCGATCTAACTTTTGACGAACTGCTTGAAACTCTCCCACGCCATTAATTAACTGCTGTGTTCCTGAGTCTAGAGTAATTGTCTTTTCTCTGATCTCTGTCTGAATATTGGCAAACAATGGTTCAACTTTAGCAGAGGCTTCATATAGCTGCTGCATTAAAGAGAAAATAGTATCAGATAAATCCATAACTGAGTTTTGACCAACGGTCACAGCAGGCTCTGTCGTTTCAAGGCGGAGTAATCTGTGACTACTTGCTTCAATCTGACTACGATTTACTGCTCTAGTTATACTCAGAGACTGCTGAACTATTTGCCTACTCAAATCCCTGATCGTATTAACTGTCTCAGCCAGCTTCCCAGAAGAATTACTAAGATTGTCAAATCCAACTGCGACACCTTGAACTTGGCGTTGAATATTAGAAATGCTGTCTACAGCACGATCTAAACTTGCTTGGGCATCATGTACTGCTAATTCATTTTGCTGTTCTTGGAATTTAATATGCTGCACATTTAAGGCTATGCCGTTGAATGAATCAGCAACCTTTTGGATTTGATGGAGAACGTTAATTGTAGTCTCTGATTGACGCATAGCCTCGTGAGAAAGAGTTTGATAAGCTTCTCCATTGTCTGCCAGGATCTCAACTACCTGATTTTTAAGAGTCTCTGTTTGCTCATATTGCTGATGAGATATTTGGTTGTTTGTCTGAGTAGATTCTTGAAGCTGTTCTAGGAGTTTAGCATTATCAAGAGCAAAACCGACTTGCGTGGCAATTTGAGCTACCCAACGAATTTCAGCTTGCTGCCACTCACGGATATCAGAACATTGATGAGCCACCAACAAGCCAAACAGTTTGCCTTCATTGATGATTGGCGTTACAAGATTAGCCTTAACCTCTAATTTTTCGAGCTGTTCGATATAGCATTTAGTCATGCCAGCTTCATAAATATTGTTCCAAGCGCGGACGCGACCATTGAGATATTTGTCTCGATAAGTAGGTTCAAAGCAGGGATCGCTTATTTTTTGACCTAAAGCCCGTGTCCAACCAGGGGCGACGGATTCGGCCAGTACCGTACCATAGCGAAGATCTTGGTTTAGACTATAAACTACAACGCGATCGCACTCTAAAACTCGCCGTACTTCTTTGACGCTAGCTTTGAGGATATCTTCGGTTTTAAGGGATTCTCGAATGTGTTGAATAGCATCGGTGAAATACTCTGTCCATTTGCTTTCGTTTTCTACCTGCTGTTGTAAATGTCTAGCTTTAACTAATAATTTGGCGTTATCTAGAGCAAAACCGACTTGTGTAGCAATTTGGGCTACCCAGCGAATCTCAGATTGCTGCCACTGACGAGGATTGGAACATTGATGGACAATTAATAAACCAAACAGTTTATCTTTTTGAACAATCGGTGCAACTAGATTTGCTTTGACTTCTAATTCTTCTAATTGCTCTAAATAACAAGGGGTAACATTAACATCGTAAATATTATTTAAAGCCCGAACTCGACCATGACGATATTCTTCGATATATTTAACCGCTAAACAGGGGTCATCGATCATTTTGCCCAAAGCCTTAGTCCATCGCGGCGCAACTGATTCAGCTAGCACTAAGCCACAATTATTTCGATCCAGACTGTAAATCACGACGCGATCGCAATTTAAAACTCGCCGTACTTCTTCGACACTGACTTCAAGCATATCTTCTTGCTCTAGTGATTCTCGGATGTAGTGAGTCGCATCGGTATAGTATTTGGTCAGTTGGACTTCATTTTCTAACTGATGTTGGAGTTGTTTGGCATCAGCTAGTAATTTGGCATTATCGAGGGCAAAACCGACTTGAGTGGCAATTTGAGCTACCCAACGAACTTCAGGCTCTTGCCAAGCACGAAAGTCCGAACACTGGTGAGCTACCAATAAGCCAAATAGTTCGCCTTCATTGATGATTGGCGTTACAAGATTAGCCTTAACCTCTAATTTTTCGAGCTGTTCGATATAGCATTTAGTCATGCTCGCTTCATAAATATTGTTCCAGGCGCGGACGCGACCGTTGAGATATTTGTCTCGATAAGTAGGTTCAAAGCAGGGATCGTCTATCTGTTTATTCAAAGCTCTCGTCCAACCAGGAGCTACAGATTCCGCTAGTACCGTACCATAGCGAAAATCTTGGTTTAGACTGTAAACTACTACGCGATCGCATTCTAAAACCTGTCGTACTTTTTTGACGCTGGCTTTTAAAATATCTTCTTTATCTATAGATTGACGAATATATTGAATCGCATCAGTGAAATGTTGATTCCATTTATTGTCACTTGCAGCTAATAATTTTTGTGATTCAGAGTCATTGTCGGCAAGTATTTCAGCATATTCGAGCATCAAACCTACTTGATTACCGATTTCAGTTATCCAGTTAATTTCTTGTTCTTGCCAATTACGACGGTTGGAACATTGATGGGCAATTAATAGACCAAATAATTGACCCTCACTGACAATTGGTGCAACTAAGTTGGCTTTTACTTCTAGATCTTCTAGCTGTTCGAGATAACAAGGGGTAATATTCGCGCTCTGAATATCATCTATAGCGCGGACTCGACCATTTCGATATTCTTCGATATATCTAACCGCCAAACAGGGGTCATCTATCATTCTCCCCTTAGCTTTATTCCATCGCGGCGCAACGGATTCGGCTACTACTATTCCATAATTATCTTCATCTAAACTGTAAACCACCACGCGATCGCACTCAAGCAGATGACGTAATTCATTGACTGTAGTGTTAAGGATATTTTCTTGTCCCAATTGATCAGCTATCCTGTCATTGACATCAGAAAACAATTTAGTTTTGTTCTCCTGAATCTTTGTCTGTTGTTCTGAAGGTTGAGCATTTTCGTGGCTGTTACCGTCTTTTTCTCGATCCATTATTAAAGAATTGTCGCTTTTTTGGCTTTTTACTGTTTGTTCTGCTGCTTCTAAAACTTCATTATTAGAAGACGGATTAAAGGGCATACTTTCATTTTCGCTTGACTCAGGCTTTTGAGCTTTGATAATATTAGAGAGAGCAAAGCCTGTCATATTAGCTTTCTCGGTCAAAAATTTTCTAGTTTCAAAATTCCAAGCGCGAAATTCAAAGCATTGATGAGCGGCTAAAAAAGCTAATAATTCTTGATTAACAGAAATTGGTGCAATTAGTAAACTTTTAATCTTAAGTCTTTCTAAGTCTTCTAATTTGCTTTTGTTTATATCTGTGGCATAAATATTATCTATAGCTACAGCTTGACCATAGCAATACAGTTCTAGATAATCCCCTGTTAAAAAAGGGTCTATAATCTTTTTTCCTAAAATAGAAGCGTATTGAGAATCTACAGACTCGGCTATTATTTTCGATTTGAGCAGTTCACTAGCATCATAAATAATGACGCGATCGCATTTGAGAGTTTTTCTAGTTGTCTCAACAGTAAGCTGGACAATTTCTTCAAGATGCTGGTAATTGTTTGTTTTTAAATTAGGAGATTGAGTCATTGATTGCCTGGCTAAATAGCTTCTAAAACATTTAAATAAATCGATAATTGCAGTTAAAAAACTTGTTTAGCTGTTCTAGGCAATAAAATTTTAGGGGCAAAAATAACATTCTAAAACAATTATTTATGTAAAATTACTTAATATTATATATATATAGCTTATATAAATCGATAAAATAGCCTAAAAAATTTTTATGCCCGATTTTATTCGGTTTTCCCTGGCACAATGTTTGGTCAACATTTTCACGTAGTATGACTAGAAAGTAAATACAGAAAGTAAATATATCACTGACTTTAAAATTGATTTTATGGGCAATCCGCATGAGAAAAGTTATGAGAAGCTAACTTTAATTACTGTAGGTATAGCAGCCTTTGTTTCTCTAGCATGGTCGATAGGATTAGTCAGCAAAGGAATTTGGCAATTGTCCCAATCCAAGATTGAAGCTGGGTCAAACAGCAAAAATATTCCTAATTTTTCTCGTGTGCCAAACGTAACCACTGGAGTCTTCAATTATGGCGGTAGCACTGCTTGGGCTTCTCTTCGTTTAGCCGTAGACTCAGTTATTCAGTCAGAACGACCTGAAATACAATTTCGCTATGTTCAACCCCAAAATGAGCCACCTGGCTCTAGTCCAGGAATTAGAATGCTGCTCGAAGGTCAAGTAGATTTTGTCCAATCTTCTCGTTCTCTACTTCCAGAAGAATACAAATTGGCTAAACAAAAAAACATAAAGCTCAAACAAGTGCCAGTGGCTGTCGATAGTATTGCTGTAGCTGTTCACCCCAAGCTTGACATTCCTGGTTTAACTCTTAGCCAACTTCAAGCAATCTACACAGGAAAAATAATATCAAATTGGCAAGAAATAGGTGGACCAGATCTACCAATTACCGTCTATTCTCATCCTGTCAGTACAGGAGAAATAGTCGATTTTATTAATTCTAAGATCTTCCAAAATAGAGAAATGGGTTCAAATGTTAAATTTATGCCGACAGCTACTCAAGCTCTTCGCCAACTAGCTAATAATCCAGGAGGCATTTACTATGATTCTACGGCAACGATTTTGCCTCAATGTACTGTCAAACCGTTGCCTCTAGGGAAGCAAAAGAATGATTTGGTTGCCCCTTATCAACAGCCTTTAGTACCTGCTTCTGAATGCCCAGAAAGACGCAACAAACTAAATGTCAAAGCTCTACGTACTGCAAAATATCCTCTGACTCATTATTTATACGTGGTATTTCGACAAAGTGAAGACGGTGAGTCACAAATTGGTCAGGCATATGCTAATTTCCTGCTTACTCCCCAAGGTCAAAAGCTGATAACCAAGGCTGGCTTTGTTCCTCTTGACTAATTGGTTTTGAAAGTTTTAAAGTTTTTTACGTTCTGATAGCTGTTGAGCCAACTCAGCTAACTTTTGAAAAGAATCAGTGACAATTAAAGATTGTTGGGAAATCTTATCTGACAAGTCAGTAATATCGCCGATAAATTGATTTGTTAAAAGCAAACTTGGTGCTGATTCTGAGCCTTTAGTTAGCTGCCCTGTAATCACATCTAAATCATAATCATAGCTATCCGTTGGCTCTAAGGTTACTTCACTAGCTTCAAGGGTGATTTCTCTGATTGGTAACTGGGCTGGTTGATTCGGTGCTGATGAGCGATGGCTAATTTTTGCGCTAAGATCCTGCAATGCAGCTTGGTTTTCTGTCAGTAGCTTGGAGATCTTTTGATTAAGACTTTGTGGTTCTGAGTATTGTTTGTCAGTCTCATTTATTTGGGCAATCTTGGCTGCATCTAATGCTTCTCTTAACTGGACTCGATCTAAAGCTAATCCTAATTGCAGAGCCAGTTGAGAAAACAAATCTATTTCCGACTGTGACCACAGGCGAGGCTGTTGGCATTGATGTCCAATAAGCAAACCAAACAATTGCTCGTCCTGCAAAATTGGTACTATCACACTGGCTTTAACCGATAAAGATTCAAGCTGTTCTAGATGATAGGCTGTTAGATTAGCCCGATCAATATTAGCGATCGCTATAGTCCGACCTTGACGATATTTTTCGCCATATTCTCTAGCAAAGCAAGGGTCTTTGATCTGAGAATTTAAAGCTCTAGGATAACCAGGGGCAACTGATTCAGCGACAATATTTCCGTTCAAAATGTCATCAAACTGATAGACGATTACGCGATCGAGCTGAAGTACTTTACGAGCTTGTTCGACGGCAATTTTTAACAGTTGCGATCTGTTGACTTTTTCACTGATACCAAGACTAAAGTTATTTAATAGTTGCGTTGGCAGACCGTCATTTTTTATTTTTTTTAGCAGTGTGGCATTATCGAGGGCAAAACCTACTTGGATGGCAATCTGTGTCACCCAGCGAATTTCATAATCCTGCCAGTTGCGAGGTTCACTACACTGATGAGCTACTAGTAAACCAAACAGCTTTCCTTGATTAAGGATCGGCGTAACTAAATTGGCTTTTACTTCTAGATCTTCGAGCTGTTCGATATAGCATTTACTCATGCCTGCTTCATAAATATCATTAATGGCTCTGACCCTACCATCACGGTATTTATCCAGATATCTGGCTTTCAAACAGGGATCTTCTATTGTTCTATTTAATGCCCTGGGATATCCTGCCGATACTGATTCGGCGATTACCACACCGTACTTGTCTTGATTAAGACTATAAACCACTACGCGATCGCATTCTAAAACTCTTTTAACTTCCTCG
>JBBSPC010000091.1:0-20635 GCA_038259125.1 Chroococcales cyanobacterium
TAAATTATGTCGTTTTAAGAGTTCTTCTATTATTTAATAGTGGTTCTACTTTTACAATAGTGAACAAGCTACAATTACCCACTCACAATCACTTCAGCTATTAATTCTCATATCAACTTTTCTTGGTGCAAGATCTGAGTTTAACTAATTTTTACTGGTGGTCTGAATTAGGAGCTTAATTATGGTCAATTTAGCGGACATCATATTACGCATCATTAAACGAGCGCACAGATCGCAAGTATCCGAACAGTCGCGACATAGTTCAATACATTTGGACATCATTTGTACCATATCGCTGTTTAAACAAGCAGTAGCGCAGTTCTCACAGTCTTTTAAGCAGTCAAGACAAGCTTGGATGCAAGAGTCTAACAAAGCATATCAACCACTGAAAACTGCAAAATTTTCGCTTATTGCCCCTAATGACACTCTCGCTAGTTTTCCCCTTGTAGATTATTTCTAGAATAAATCAATTAGTTATCATGCTTTCTTACCCATTCTTAATTGCGATCGCCTCATATTAGGAGGAATAGCCAAGTTTTGAATTACCTGATATTTTCTCTCGCGCTCCATCTGCTTAAGTTTAGTATAATCAAGCCAATGAATACAATTTACAGGACAAGTATCTATAGCTTCGTTGATTAGCTCTTCTGTGTCGCTATTTTGGTTGAACACTCTGGCTCTACCATAGTCTGGTTCAATGTAAAAAGTATTAACCGCGACGTGAGTACAGTTTTTACAGCCTATGCAAATGTTCTCATCAACATAGACTCCTTTTTGTCGCCATGCTCCCCCTAATTCTGGTTCAAAACCGCTTCTTTGAGAGTTATCACGGATAACACCTCCTAACTCTGGCTCAAAACCGCTTTTTTCTATAGGAGAAAAATTAGACATCACGCACTCCAACGTTGAACGACTAAACGAATTGAACCATCCTCGTTTTTAGCTTGCTCTGTAATACTGAAACCTTGATTGCTAGTTTCGTTAATAACTGTATGATATGCATATCGTTGAGTAACCTGACGCAGAAAACCATCTACAGTCAGTGGCTGTTGCCAATATTGTAAATCTGCCACTAGTTCGTATTCCTTGCCATTCCAGCAAAAGCCAAAATCATAGTTGTTTAACTGTTCGACAACAATATCAGCTTTGTGGGTTTTTCCTTGATAGCCTCTGACAATTCCTGGACCATTTTTCCAATCTACATCTAAATCTTTAAGTGCTGCTTTTAAAAAATCTAGATTGCGAATTTTAGTTTTAATATTGCTGAAATGTGACATAAATTTCCTCTGTGAAAATGAATTAGATATTAAGCAAGCTACTGGGCTAGTTTTGTTAAATTAAATTACCAATCGGTATAGTTGTTCTGGGTAGCCACCGTAGCTGTTTGAGTAACATTCTGAGCATAGTAGTCAGAAGAAGGTTTTTGGTCAATAACCACCCCTAACTGTTCTTCAATTGCTGCTGTCACCTCTTGGCAAGATGAGCCAGCAATACCTGTTACCGTCTCTTTAACCCGACCATCGGGATAAATAATGAATTCAAGTGTTTCCATGTATTTGCGATCGCCTACTTAGCATCAAGCTGTGACTGTTGAAAACTAATAAATAGTTTACAGAGCCACTATTTTTTGTTATATCGCTCTTTATATAAATATTTTGAGCAATTACCTAAATACTATGGCAATCTTATCAAAACTTAATAATAATTAGTTTAACTACTATTGCATATCTTAAGTTTTCCGCAAACCAAGTCCTGAGTCAAGAGCAAGAGGCGGAAAAAAAATATTTTATTAACAAAAAGATACAATAAGCCCCTAGAATCAACAAACTAATCTCAGTAGATCGAAAAAGGAATTAAAGCAAAAACAAGTAGTTCAGGCGAACTAAATAATAGCCAGGATTCAAGGCAGTAGATTCGATGTATGATAATTAGAACTTATAGTTCATCTAAAACTTCTGAAAATTCACTTACTACGCAAATGCCCTAGTCTATAACGTAAGACATTTTTCAGAATTATTTAACCTGAATATTGCTTGCTTAAGTATGTCTTCAGTTGCAGCATGGGAAACAAGTGGCGAGCAATACCCTCGATTTTCGCTAATTAAATCTTTAATTTTGATATAAGCATTACTAACTGTTAGAGGATGAGGACTAACACTCAACATATCTAAATCGTTCCAATCATTTCCCATCGCCAATACAGGAAAGCAATTTAAAGCTCTTAATCCTGCTAGCTTACTTGGCATTGCTGGATAGACAAATAACTTGTGTCCATCTAAATAAACATAAGCTTGAATTTGCAAATTAGAGATTATTTGCTCAACCTCCTCTTTTGGATTTTCAATTGAAGAGGGAGGGATTAAACCAAGGCAATTTTCATAATCTTCAATAATTGACCACTAATGATAAATACGACCTTCTAAGCTAATCATATATATGATAATTTTTACATTTTAAAAATAAGTTAGTAAAGGCTAACTTGTAAAAATCACTAAACTAACCGTCATTGTATTTGGGTACAGGTTTGTAATTTAGATGTTGTGGGTGAAGAGGAAGATGTATGGATGAAAATCTTCGCAGATGCTTTTTCTAAGGTGTTTAGTGCTTTTAGAAGTATTAATGTATTTCTGACTACTGAATCTCCAGATGCTAGAGAATGGCAAGAAGATTTTACCCAGGTCTATGTTTTAGTCGATGATTCAGAGGTTGATTACCTGGGATTTGCTAGCTTTGGTTTAGGAAAGGTTACAGATCTGGCGGTGGTACGCATTGACCAAATTTGTAATGCTTCTTATGTAGCAGATTTAAATATCAATCAGTTGTCCAATTTGATTGCCAATACCATTGTTCATGAGATTGGTCATACTTTGGGATTAGATCACTCAGATTTAACAACAGATGTGATGCACGATGGACTGGATCATAGGGTTCATAGTCTAATGCCTCCATCATTTCATGGAGAACAAATTACCCTTATGAATCACGCTATTAGTAAGCATAAAGCTTGCGGTTTGAAATTTTAATTAACAGTCATATTTTAAAAAATTATTAAAGCAGGAGTTTAAAAATGAATAGTGCCAAAGCAGGAATTGGTCTGATTACGACTTTATTAGGAATATTTTTATTTTTCGGCAATGTAGGTGGCTTTTTTAGAACATTTCCTTTTGCTGGATTTATTACTATGTCAATTTGTGGAGCAATTCTAAACGATGATGAAAGCTCTAAAAATCAATAGATAATTACAATTAAGAAATTAATTATTCGTAGTCCTAGGCGATGTCCTCTTATTAATTGATGAGGAGACATCTCATTTATAAATAAGTATACATAACCAATTATTCAACTTATCAAAAGTTGTTTCTCAACTTAAATAAAAGTAGTCAGTAATTTTGTAATTTTGGTTATAATTCTAGAATACAAAACAGGTGCAAAAACTTAGAATCATAACTACTATTGAGATAGTAACATTGATAGTCTCAACCCCAGATGTTTGCCAAGGTCGTCCTAGAATTACAAAAAAAAGATTTTCTGTTGAGCAATAAGCTTGGATAATAAAATTTATTATGTGTTGACGTTAGAGTGAAAAATGATGATCGACAAAGCAGTTAATCCAATCAAAGTTGGCGTTATGGGTTTTGGAGGTTTAGGACAGGCAGCAGCCAGAATCTTAGATCTCAAAGGAGAGATGACCCTAGTAGCAGCAGCAGATCAAAAAGGCTATGCCTACAGTCCTAAAGGATTAAATTTGAATACAGCAATCTCCACCTATAACAACCGACATTCTGTGGGTTACTTAGATGATTGGGGGACTCTAAGCAACAATAGTATTGAAGATCTAATCACCCATAATAGGGGAGTAGATGGCTACTTTTTAGCTTTACCCAATCTACCCAATACTTTTATGGCAGATGTTGCCAGGAAGTTTATCAATTCAGGATGGCAAGGGGTTTTAGTAGATGCCCTTAAACGTACTAGCGCAGTTGAACAATTATTAGAATTGCAATTAGATTTACAACAGGCGGGAATTACGTATTTAACAGGCTGTGGTGCAACTCCTGGATTATTAACAGCAGCAGCAGCAGTAGCAGCACAAAGCTATGCCGAAATTCATAGCGTTAAGATTACTTTTGGGGTAGGTATTGCTAATTGGGAGGCTTATAAGGCAACTATCAGGGAAGATATTGCTCATATGCCAAAATACGATGTCGAAACAGCCAGAGCAATGAGCGATCGCGAAGTTGCCCAGTTGTTGGATAAAACTGACGGTATTATTTCCCTAGAAAATATGGAACACGCCGACGATATCATGTTGGAGTTAGCAGGAATATGCGATCGCAGTCGCGTTACCGTTGGTGGGGTGGTAGACACTCGTAACCCCAAAAAACCCCTCAGTACTAATGTCAAAGTTACAGGACGTACTTTTGAAGGAAAAATATCTACCCATACTTTCACCTTGGGAGATGAAACTAGTATGGCAGCTAACGTTTGTGGTCCAGCTTTTGGTTATCTCAAAGCTGGTATAGCTTTAAATCGTCGTGGTATTGCTGGCTTGTTTACCGCAGCCGAAATTATGCCTCAGTTTGTAAGATAGCTGGTAAGCGATTTAGCACGGTCTTTGCTGCACGGAAATGAGAGAAGACCCCCTAAAGGGTAAAGCAGTTTGCTTATGCCAGGAAACCCTTTCAACACTTTGCTCAACGGAGGATACCTCCGCAACGCAAGTGTTTCACCACCGCAACTGCTTCACCGCGCCGACGCAAGGCGCCACAAGGGAATGCTTCTCGATGCCCTAAGTTAAGTTAAAGGGCATATTTCACTACATCCAACTGTTTGTCTCCCCTTTGAGTTCCTTGTCACCCCGTAAAGCAAAAATGTATATAAATAGACACTATAGTAATAGTAGTCAAGAATAAATAGTACAGATCGGTGTCTTGGATTACACTAAAGACGACTAAAGCTCGCTGGGAGGCAGAGTTGATGCAGCAAATATTGACTGCTTATGATATTCCTAGTCGCGTTCTCAATATTGGCGCGGGTATTTATTTTGGAGAGGGAAGTCAAGCAGCATTACAGGTAAGATCTAAAGATCAGTGGACAGCTTTATTGCTTTTAAGTCCTCCAGAAGATAATCCAGAAAGCTGAAACTTTATAAAAAAACTTAAATTATGTCTTCTTTATTTGATTGGTTTGCCAACCTTAGAAAAACAGAACCACCGATGCAAAAGCAGCAAGAGAGAGAAATTGCTGATGGATTATGGACAAAATGTGATGCTTGTGGTTCTGTGGCATATACAAAAGATTTACAGGCTAATCAATTAGTTTGTCCTGAATGCGATTATCATAATCGAGTTGATAGTGACGAAAGGATCAAGCAATTGATCGATGCTAATACATGGAAACCTTTAAACGAAAATATTAGACCAATTGATCCCCTGATATTTCGCGATCGCAAAGATTATCAGGCAAGACTACAGGACTATCAGACAAAAACAGGTCTAACTGATGCGGTGACAACAGGGACGGGTTTAACTGATGGTCTACCTATTGCTCTAGGAGTAATGGATTTTCGCTTTATGGGTGGCAGCATGGGATCCGTAGTCGGAGAAAAGCTTTGTTGTCTGATTGAACACGCTACTGCCGAAGGATTTCCTGTAGTAATTATTTGTGCTTCTGGTGGAGCAAGAATGCAGGAAGGTATGTTTAGCCTGATGCAAATGGCAAAAATTTCTGGAGCTTTGCAACGTCACCAAGAAGCAAGTTTACTATATATTCCCGTATTAGCTCATCCTACTATGGGAGGAGTTACCGCAAGCTTTGCTATGTTAGGAGACATTATCATAGCTGAACCTAAAGCTACTATAGGTTTTGCAGGTAGAAGAGTAATAGAACAAACTTTGAGAGAAAAGCTACCAGAAGGATTCCAAACTTCTGAATATTTATTAGAACATGGTTTTATTGATTCAATTGTGCCTCGCACTCAGCTAAAAAAGACTTTGGCGCAGTTGATTAGTCTGCATCAGCCTTTTTATGCTCTAATGTCTCCTATAGAGCAAAACCATCATTCCGAAGTGAGTGAAACAGTCTAAATAGCAATTAAAGTAATGTTTATAATCTTAAAACAATCATTACCTAGAATCTTTTTGGTGATGGCGATCGCCTTATTTTTATGTCCTCAATCTCTTACCGCCAAGACTATGCCTTTAAATCAAACTGAAATTGACCAGAAAATTCAAACCTTACCCCAATGGCAGCAACAAGACCAAACCATCACTCGCACCTTTAAATTTAAAAACTTTGTCCAGGCGATCGATTTTGTCGATAAACTAGTTAAACCAGCAGAAGCAGCACAACATCATCCCGATTTGGAAATTTCCTATAACAAAGTAAAAGTTTCTCTCACTTCCCATGATGCAGGAGGACTAACCCAAAAAGATTTTGATATGGCTCAAACTATTTCTAAGTTAGCTAATTAAAAGTCAATCAGGACTAAGAATTTTTCCTCATCCTTCATCCCTTTAGATAAATTAGTATTAAGTTTTGCGTTACCTCATTTTTTGAATACGTCTGCTCTTGTTTTTTATGCAGCAGTTTTTTAGCAAAAAATCAAAATTCCTTGTCAGCTTATGCTTCACGCTAATCTTTAGCTTATGTATAGCTTATTTTTTTTCGGGTACAACTTCTGCTAGCACAGTAGTCAAGCAAGCGGAAATTTATAAAATACGTAATCAAGTAGACGTAAATTATCAAGATAAACCAAACTGGAATCAGGCTAAAATAGGCGATGTAATTGTACCCAGAGATTCTGTACGTACTGGCGCAAACTCCCGTGCTGATATCTTATTTAACGAAGGTACGTTAGTAAGAACGGGTGCAGGAACTACCTTTCGCTTTCCTCAAGGTAAACGTAATTTTGAATTGACTAGTGGTGCTGCGCTGGTTATGATCCGTCCCGAACAGGGACAAAGCACTATTAATACTCCTCAAGCTAAAGTAGTTTCTCAGGGAACAGCCTTATTTGTCCAGCATGATTCTCAGGTCAATGCTTCTTTAATCGGAGTTTTGACCAATAGCCCTGCCGGTTTAGTGAAAGTGTCTAATGCCAATGGAGAAATTACTATTCAGTTACAGGCTAGTCAGTTTGTTTCTATAATTCAGGGAGTAGTTGGTTTGGTAGAGCAATTTGTCCTGCCTATGTTCTATGAAACTGTAGAATTAGCTGTGGGGTTAGGATTAAATCCCCAGGAAACTGAAGCAATAATTGCTAAAGAACCGCCAGAGGTTCAGACCACTATTAGAGCAGTCCAGGCAGAAGCTATTGAACCCCTGAAAAATCAGCAAGCATTGCTTGAGGGTTTTTGTCAACTTGGCGTAGAAGCAAAGAATTTATCGCCATTGCTTCAGCTTTTTGGCATTGGAGTTTCTGGAGTAAAAGTGAATTTGGAAATACCGAAAACAGATTTGTTCATTATTCCCTTTCGTTCCCTAAGCGGTATAACTTGGTTAGGGCAATACTGTAAAGCAAATCAAACGCTTCCAGGATTTGAATCAAATGAATTGCCAAAAAATTAAGCAAAGTTAAGCTGCAAAAGATTTGTCTGAATGTTGACTAAAAGCTGAAATACAAAGCTTTTGATTAACATAGCTATGATTTATTTTCAGCCAACGAAAGAACATGGGGTTGCAATACTGTTCGGTTAGTCTTTCAAGTTACTTCCTCCGCCCCCTAAATACCCCAATCCTGGGGGACTTCCACAAATCTAGCTCCCCCAAATTTGGCGAGCGACCCCCTAAAGGGTTCAACAGTTTGCTTATGCCGGGGAACCCGTCCACCGCAACTGTCTCACCGCGTCGCCGTCAGGCGCAAGGGAATGCGCGAGTAGGGGTTGGGGGCTTTTAACCGAACGGTATTGCATGGGGTTGGGCTTATCTCGAACTTAGGTTAGTTTAGACTTTAGAAATTATCTAATTAATAATTACCGTTTAAAAACTTCTCTACACAGCGGACAAATATCTCCACACCCATTACTAAAGCTGTTTCATCAAAGTCAAAGCGAGGATGATGATGGGGATAGGCTAAACCCTTATCGAGATTGGCTGAACCCAAAAAGAAATAGCATCCAGGTACCTCCTGTAAAAAGAAAGACATATCTTCTCCTCCCATAGTTTGGCACTCTGGCATAACTCCCATGGGGGTTTCTACTACTTCTGCTGCCACTGAGCGCACTAATTCGGCGATCGCACTATTGTTGACTGTAGGTGGATATAGCTGCCAGTGATTTAGTTCATAGTTGGCGCCGTGCATTTGACAAATACCGGCAATGATAGCTTCTAGTCTTTTACCAATAAGAGCTTCTAATTCAGGATTAAAATAGCGAATCGTGCCACTCATCCTTGCAGTATCCGCGATCACGTTCAATGCTGTACCTGCGTGTAACTCACCTACTGTTACTACCGCAGCATCTAAAGGATTGACGTTACGAGAAACAATGGTTTGCAAAGCATTAACAATTTGACTAGCAACCACAATTGAGTCTACGGTTTGATCGGGCATTGCCCCATGACCACCTTTACCTAAAATCGACACACGAAAACACTCTACGGCTGCCATTAATGCACCGCTACGAACTCCTATGGTGCCTAAAGGTAAATTATTCCACAGATGTAAGCCGATAATTGCATCCACTTCAGGATTGTGTAACACTCCTGCTTCAATCATCGGTTTTGCCCCCCCTGGACCTTCTTCGGCGGGTTGGAAGATAATTTTTACTGTCCCCTGCCAGCTATCTTTATGGTTCGAGAGATAGTAAGCTGTACCAAGAGCGATCGCCGTATGTCCATCATGTCCGCAAGCGTGCATCCTGCCTTCATGTTGCGATCTATAGGAAACCTCGTTTGCTTCTTGAATTGGTAAAGCATCCATATCAGCACGAATAGCCAAGACTTTGCCAGGAAAATTACTGATAATAGTGGCGACAATACCAGTTTTGGCAATACCTATTTCATGGGGAATATTCCACGACTGAAGTTTTTCTTGGATAAATTTTGCCGTAATCTGTTCTTGGAAAGCTAATTCTGGTTTTTGGTGTAAGCTACGTCGCCACTCAACTAAATTTAGCTGCAAGTTGCGTATTTCAGAACGAATTTGGCTTAAATCAACGGATTTAGTTTCTTTTATCGTGAAGACCATATTTTAACATCCAGAAATTATATTAGTTTTTAATAGAACTATGAGATAGGTATATTTCAATAGCTTTTATCAAAGGCAGTTTAGAAAATAATAGCAATTTAAATTGAAGACATGACACATCACTATAGATTATCTCACCAATTTTTTCTTGCACTATCATTTTATCTATTACATCTACAGATGATTTATACTTATGTTTTAAATCGCGATGGTCGAATACGAAGTCCTCTCGATCCACGAAAAGTTTCTAGTTACGAGGATTGAATAAAGCGATCGCACTCTGTTATTAACTGACCATTAAGTCATAAATTGTAGTTGTTCAACAAGTTATGATAAGTCTACGCCTGGCTAGCTCTGCTGATATAATTCTATTACGACACTGGGATAAGCAACCTCACGTAATTGCCTCAAACGCTAATGGGAACTGGGGTTGGGAGATAGAACTCGAACGAAACCCCGACTGTAGAGAACAAATGATTGCTGAAATTGATGGTCGTCCCATTGGATTTATCCAGATTATCGATTCAGCACGGGAAGATAGCCATTATTGGGGTAATGTCAGGGCGAATCTTCGTGCCATTGATATTTGGATTGGTGAAGAGACTGATTTAGCTTGCACTTGAGCGATGTTTCATCGACCCGCTTGTGACGGCTGTACTGGTCGATCCGCTTGCCAGTAATACCCGCGCCCACCGCTTTTATGAACGTCTTGGCTTTCATTATTTTTTGGAGCGATCGCAGTGGCACGTCCCACACCTACTTGGATGGTTGCTCGTGGTTGGAGTCAAGTTGAGTGGCAATTCACTAATGAGCATTGGGATAGTATTCACCTTGAATACCATATATCTCTTGCATGAATAATAGATTGTTTTCCCTTTTACCTCTTAGTAAGGTAGTTGATTATGAAAACGCTTTTTAAAATTAAACAGTAAGATATCGATGGACTAAAGAATCCGTCAATTCAGAGGTTGTTCCTCTAGCAACGATCGCACCTTTGTCCATAATAAAAAATCTTTGTGCAAGCTGGCGGATAAAGTCAATCTTCTGTTCAACGACGATTACGGTAATGCCTTTTTCACGGTTGATTCTTCTCAAGGTATCCTCAATTTCTTGCACAATAGAGGGTTGAATTCCTTCGGTGGGTTCGTCCAACAGCATAATTTTAGGATTGCACATTAACCCCCTAGCGATTGCCAGTTGCTGTTGTTGCCCGCCGCTAAGAAGTCCTCCCTGGCGAGGCAAGTGTTCTTTTAGCATGGGGAAAAATTCAAAGATCTCGGAGGGGATTCTTTTGCTGCTTTTGCCACTAGCACTAAAGCCTAGTTTAAGGTTGTCCAAAACTGAAAGGTAGGGAATAATTTCTCTACCTTGGGGAATGTAGGCAATACCGTAACGCGATCGCTTATAGGTAGGGGCTTTAGTAATATCTTTATTATCAAAGGAAAGGCTGCCTTTGGTTAATTTATTTAAGCCGATAATGCTGCGTAAAAGCGTAGTTTTTCCTACTCCATTACGTCCTAAAAGACCGACCATATCGCCTTTATTAATGGTCATATCAACATTGAACAACACGGGAGTTTGTCCATAGCCAGCGGTGAGATTATTAAGTTCAAGCAGCGACATCGATTTTTTCTCTTCCTAAATAGACTTCGATTACTTTAGAATTGTTTTGAATTTCCTGTACCGAACCTTCAGCTAACTTTGCTCCCTGGTGCAGTACGATGATTCTCTCGGCGATTTGTTTAACAAATTCCATATCGTGTTCGATCGCTACCACTGCATGATCTCGCGCCAAGGTTTTAATAATTTCCCCCGTGGCGTAGGTTTCTTCGGGAGTCATCCCCGCAGTGGGTTCATCTAATAACACTAAGCTAGGTTCTTGAGCGATTACCATGCCAATTTCTACCCACTGCTTTTGACCATGAGATAATGAGCCGACTATTTCGCTAGCATCATTCAATAAACCAATGCGATCGAGCACATCGATAATTTTATCTTTCTTACCCGAAGTTAATTTAGCACTAATAGTCTTGAGGATTCCTCGCTTGCCTTTTAATGCTAATAAAATGTTTTCAAATACGGTTAGTTCATTATAAACGTTGGGGTTTTGAAATTTGCGCCCGATGCCCATTGAAGCAATTTCATAGGGACTTTTATTGGTGATGTCTTTGCCCTGAAAATAAACATTTCCTTCCGCCACAGGAGACTTAGAAACGATCGCATCTAAGAGAGTACTTTTACCTGCGCCATTTGGACCAATGATCGTTACAATTTCGCGATCGCCTACTTCTAAATCTACGCCTTTTAAGGCTTTAAAACCAGAAAAGACTACCTGTAAGTTTTTGACTGATAAGATGGGTTTCATAATTAGTTTGTTATTAGCGGTTTACCTGTTTAAACATTAAGAGATTAAATTAATAACTATTAACTTTATACCCTCTTCTTATTGAACAATTTTGTAACAGTACCTACCAATCCATCAGGAATAAATAGCACTACAATTAATAACAGTATCCCGACAAATAATTGCCAGTCTTGAGTAACTTGTTCGGCAGAATTTTGAATTTGACCTAATAAGATTGCCGCAATTAAAGGTCCAACTAAAGTACCTCTACCACCGATAGCTACCCAAATAACTACCTGGGTGCCAAAAGCCACTGCTAGATATACAGGAGAGATAAAGCGATTGAGGGGGACAAATAAACCCCCAGCGATACCAGCAATACCAGCCGAAAGTGTCCAGATAAAAATCTTGAAGCTAGCTACGTCATAGCCCAAATAGGAAATACGATTTTCGTTTTCTTTAATTGAGCGCAAGATTAAACCAAAGTTAGACTGGGTAAGCCACCAGCTACCGACTAAAACAAAGGTCGTAAACAGCAAAATCATCCAGTAAATACCATTTGGCGGAATATCTGTGCCAAAAACACTCAGTTTGGATACATCAGTAATGCCGTTTGTTCCTCCTGTATATGCCTGTTGACTGATAAAAAAAGTAGTTAAAGCCGAGGATATAGCTAGGGTAATAATTGTAATATAGACCCCACTTACCTTAGAGCGAAAGATAAACCAGCCGATTAGATAAGCAAATGCCGCAGGGACTAAGACCATGGCAAGGGCAGCTATAGGAAAATACTTTAAAGGCGCGATAAACCAGGGTAATTCTTTTAAGCCATTCCACACCATAAAATCAGGTAAATTTCCCCCGTAGGTATTAGCCTCAGCCGAAAGATTTAGCTTGAGGTAATAAGCCATAGCATAACCACCCAAAGTAAAAAATACTCCGTGGGCGAAGCTAAGAATCCCCGTAAATCCCCAGACCAAATCTAGGGAGACAGCTAATGCACCATATAGCAATAGCTTGGATAGTAAAGATGTTTGAAATTCACCCATAAATAAGGGTAATATCGCCATGATTAGAAAGCTAATCGCTATAACAATGGCTAACTTTGTCGGAGTGCGCGATTTCGTTGCAATACCAGTAGTCATTTTCTAACAGGATAAGGGATGAGGAAAACGAAA
Organism: Chroococcales cyanobacterium; assembly: GCA_038259125.1. Classification (GTDB taxonomy): domain Bacteria; phylum Cyanobacteriota; class Cyanobacteriia; order Cyanobacteriales; family Xenococcaceae; genus Waterburya. Next base: position 12,710 of record JBBSPC010000091.1, read on the forward strand.
GTTGTCAATTAAATTACCCGCGTTTTTGAACGGTAAATAAACCTTCTGGCTTGTAGCGAATCAAAATGATTACCGCAGCTAAAACGATTACCCTAGCAGTAGGATCGTTGAGGAGATAGGCAATACCTGAACTTGATTCTCCAATCAAAAAAGCACCAGCTAAGATACCAAATAATTTATCTACTCCTCCTGTTACCACAGTCATCCAGGCATCGATTAAGTAATCTTGTCCCATGGGTGGAGAAACACTTTTAAGCGAAGAAATTACCGAACCTGCTATACCCGCTAGACCACAACCATAAGCAAAAGTCACCATGTCTACCAAGCTAGTATTTACCCCCAGACACTTTGACATTTCTCGGTTTTGAGTTACTGCCCTTACCTGCCGACCTAAATCAGTTTTATTGAGCAAATAGCCTGTCAAAATCAGTAAAGCGATCGCCACAGCGACAATAAACAGACGATAATAGGAAATAGCGATCGCAGGAGAACCTTGAGCATCTTTTAACAGAGTTAAATTACCAGATATATAGGGCGGAGATTTTACATACTTTAGCTGGGCAGTAAAAATCAGCTTGATTATCCCCTGCAAAACAATACTCAAACCCCAGGTAGCCAGCAGCGTTTCTAAAGGACGACCATATAATCGCCTAATAATAGTAAGCTCTACCAATGCCCCAATCGCCCCTGTAATTAAAAAAGAGAAAGGAATAGTCAGCAGTAAATCCATGCCAAAGAGATCCTGCATCAAAAAGGTGACATAAGCCCCTAACATGATAAATTCACCGTGTGCCAAGTTAATGATCCGCATCACCCCAAAGGTAATTGCCAAACCCAACCCAGTCAGCAATAGAATTCCGACAATACCAATCCCATTAACTAGCTGATTGCCTAAAGCAACCAGGCTAAAAGCTTCAGTCGGTTCTTGGGTTACGGCTTCTTGTGCCAAATAATAAAGCGAATACATAAGTTACTGAATTAATGTTCTAAGTTTTTTCTAAATACTGAACTTCTAAATCCTTGCCTGTCTCTTTAGTAGAGTTACTGCGATTGTCAGGAGTTGGATGAACGCACTCACGACCTTTATAAAGAACTTGACTCCAAGGTATGGGTTTGACCGCTGCGGGGGTAGAAAAGACAATATCAGCTTGTCCTTCAGCATTCCATTTGCCAATACGAGAATATAGGTAAGAATGATAGTTATCAGGATCGACTTTAACTAAACCTTGAGGTGCTTGAAATTCTTGTCCCCTAGTCGCTTCTCTTAAAGTTTGGGTATTTATTTCTCCTTTTTTCTTAAGTACGTCTGCCATAGCCTGTGCCATAAAAAAGGTTTGAATGTATGCAGCTTCCATTACCCCATTAGTGACTCGACTGTCGCCAAATTTTGCTTTAAACTGTTCGACGAAAGCTTTATTTTCTGGGGTGTCTACGGTTTGAAAATAGTTAAAGCTAGTATAGTGTCCTTGAGCATATTCAGCCCCCATTGCCTGAATCTCTTCCTCTGTGGTGGGATAAGCCATGATTGGAATCTGATCGGCAGTAATACCTGCATCTTTATACTGACGATAGAAAGCGGGAATACTGTCTCCGACTAGGTTACTTAGCACAAAGTCAGGTTTAGCTTGCTTGATTTTATTAATAATGGTGATAAATTCTGTTGTTCCGAGGGGAGAATATTCATCACCCACCACTTGTCCGCCAGCTTTTTCTAACTCGGCTTTAGCAATACGGTTGCTTTCTTTGGGATAAATATAGTCTGAACCAATAAAGAATCCTTTTGGTCCAAAATTTTTGTAACTATAGGGAATAGAATCGGTAATCTGTTGGTTCGGTGCAGCCCCTGTATAAAATACGTTAGAGCTACATTCGTTACCTTCGTAATAAACAGGATAATAAAGAATCGAATCCTTTTCTTCAAAAACAGGTAAGACTGACTTGCGACTAGCAGATGTATAACAGCCAAGAATGCATACTACTTTGTCTTCATCAATCAGACGTTTTGACATCTGATTGTATAAATCCCAGTCAGAGTTGGGGTTTACCACAACTTTCTGGATTTTTCTGCCTTCAATACCGACCCCTTTACCTTTCCAAGGACCAGTATTGGTATTAATCTGTTCTAATGCCAGAAAAGTAGCATCTTGTAAAGATTTTTCGACAATCGCGATCGTTCCAGTAGTAGAGTACATTACTCCCACTTTGATTGGATTTTCTCCTAAGTCTTCGTCTCCTGTGCTAGAAGTCTTGCCACCAGTACAGGCAGCTAAGACGCCTGTACCTACAGCCAATGAACTATATTGAATAAATTTACGGCGACTTAGACCCCCAAAAGTGGGAGGTTGATACTTTTTGTTCATGTGTTTGTCTTTTCTACTGAATGAAATTGAAGATAGTTGCAATAAAATAAATAAATAAATTTAATTGCAGAAGCAAGTGAAAAACATCTCTTTTTTTAGCTCATAAAGGCTCATAAAGATCGTATATAAGGTATTAGGGATTTTAGATTATTAATTTTTGCTTTACTGAAGAATAAACTTGTCTTTCTATTTGTTTTGTAAAATTGAATACAAAATAACCGTTTTTCTTTAGTCGCCCCAATTATCACAATCGAGTAGACTAGCTAGTGCTGATTTTGGTTATCTTAAGAGCAAATCTTCTAGAATCTTAATACTGTAACTAAGCATTTAAGAAGCTTTAATCGTTTTGGGTAATTATGTTTTTTCTTTAAAATCAAGACTTAGATGGAAAGGCTACATATTTTTAACAATATCTCAATGGCTTTTATTCCTTAATACGGTATTTACTATTAAAGTTACTGCATCATACTGAATCATGTATGGCAAGCAGCTTTTTCAATTACTTTTAAATTATTAATACTATCTATAAATAACATCCAAGACAATTTATGCAATTGTTATATTTAATTATTTATTAAACTGCGGATAAAATTTGTTTTGTAGCTATTGTTACTTTTAATATTTTGTAAATAGTCCAAGATTCGTAAATGAGTTCGTTTTTGTTATTCAAATGATTTCTCTTTTTCAGGAAATTATTTACACCAAAATATCAAAAGATTGCTAAAAAATCCCACAGTTCCTAGCTGCAATCTTTAGTTTTAAGGAATCACATTTGTCAGATTTCCTCCCCTGTACACTTATTAGTAAAGAGCAGAATAAAATGCCAGAAACTCTCTTCAAAATTGACCTGACCAAACCAATGGCAAAGCAGGATGTCCCTGGTCATAATCGTTGGCATCCTGATATCCCTGCGGTTGTTTCTGTTAAACCTGGTGATGTCTTTCGGATTGAATGTAAAGACTGGACGGACGGTCAAATTAGTAATAACGATGACCCCAGCGACATAGAAAAGGTGGACCTCAGAAAAGTCCATATGCTTAGTGGTCCAATTCGAGTAGAGGGTGCCCAACCAGGAGATATCCTAGTTGTAGACTTGCTAAATATTGGTACTTTGCCTGGAGATGAGTGGGGCTTTACTGGGATTTTCTCGCGAGATAATGGCGGTGGTTTTTTGACCGATCATTATCCTCAAGCAGCTAAAGCCTGTTGGGATATACAGGGAATATATACTAGTTCGCGTCATATTCCTGGAGTACGCTTTGCAGGTATTACTCATCCTGGCTTGATTGGTTGCGCCCCATCGATGGAACTATTGCAAACATGGAATAAACGAGAAAGAGCTTTAGTGGAAAAAGGAGGGCCACCTTGGAAACCAAAAATACCAGATTTAGCAGCTTTACCCAACCCAGAAGAGGCAGTATTAGGAACTTTATCAGGTTCGGAATTTGAGCGCGTAGCAGCCGAAGCTGCCCGTACCGTGCCACCAAGAGAACATGGTGGAAACTGCGATATCAAAAACTTGTCCAAAGGTTCAAAAATATACTTTCCTGTATATGTAGATGGGGCAAACTTATCGATGGGTGATATTCATTTTTCTCAAGGGGATGGAGAAATATCATTCTGTGGTGCGATCGAAATGTCGGGCTATATTGACCTGCACGTAGATATTATCAAAGGTGGTGTGGAGAAATATGCGATGGTTAATCCCATCTTTAAACCAGGTCCTGTTGAACCCCATTATTCGGAATATTTGATCTTTGAGGGTATTTCGGTTGATGAGTTTAGCGGCGAACAATATTACCTAGACGCTCATGTTTCTTATCGAAACGCCTGCTTAAATGCAATTAACTACCTAAAAAAATTCGGCTTTACAGGAGAACAGGCATATCTCTTACTTAGTTGCGCCCCTGTTGAGGGTAGAATTAGCGGTATTGTCGATGTACCTAATGCTTGCTGTACCCTAGCATTACCTACTGCCATTTTTGACAAAAATATCTTACCCACTTGATTTCCTCTTGGGCGAATGGTATTCGCCCCTACTAATAATTGCTCACCGAAACTATGCCCCTATACGAATATCGCTGTAACACCTGTGGAGAATTCGAAGCTTGGCGCAGTATGGACAAATATAACGCACCTATAAACTGTCCTGATTGTAACCAAGCTGCAATAAAAATATTTTCTGCTCCTAATATCAATCTTAATTCAGGAACTCTATCGGCGATCGCCAGATCGCAGTCTTCTGAACCAAGAATAGTTAAACAAGAACGAAAAGAACCTAGCAAACCAAGATATCAAAGCTCCACTAGTAATAGACCCTGGATGGTTTCTCATGCCCCAGCAAGGTTTTAAACAATGAATGCAATGTAAACTTAAACTATTAATTCGCTTTAAACTTTCATCCCACGATACTTGACTTTGCTAGGGTCAATAGTTTCTAATATTTAGTACCTATGTTCTGAATGGACATATCAAGCTTTGTCTATAATTGCCAAATGCTTGTCCTCACAAACATACCCTAGAAAAAGTTATGGAAAGTCTTACTCCTGCGCAAAAGGAACTTTATGATTGGCTGGTTGAATATATCAAATCTACTCAATATGCGCCGTCTATTAGACAGATGATGAAAGCGATGAATTTGCGATCGCCTGCCCCTGTTCAAAGTCGTTTAGAAAGATTACGCAACAAGGGTTACATCGATTGGACTGACGGGAAAGCTCGGACTATAAGAATATTGCATCAACCTGATAAGGGATTATCAATTGAGGGTGAGATTGCAGCTGGAGGTTTAGTTGAACCTTTTAACGATGAAAAAAACAGGTTAGATTTATCAGATCTATTTTCTCAATCAGATTGCTACGTATTGCGTGTCGTGGGAGATAGTATGATAGAAGATTTAATTAATGAAGGTGACTATGCTATCATGCGATCGCTTTCATCTTCAATAGAAATTAAAAATGGCGATATTGTGGCTGCTAGAGTTTCTGGATACGGTACAACGTTAAAACATTTTTATCAAGAACAAGAAAAAGTGATCCTTAAACCTGCTAATCAAAAATATGAACCAATTAAAGTAGAAGCTAATAATGTTGATGTTCAGGGGATTTTAGTCGGTATTTGGCGTTCGGTAGCCGATCGTTAGTAAGTTTGAGAGATCAGAATGAGAGATTAACTACATCTAAATTTTTCATTCTTTATCCTCTATTATCCCGCTTGACGGGATACCCTTCCTTCTTCTAAAAGATCAGACAGACTATATTTTCTTTCTTTGGGAAAGCAAGCGTCTTTAATGCTACTCTTAATCTTCTTAATTGCAGCTTTATATGCTAGCATATATGCGAATGCGGGATGTGGCGCAGCTTGGTAGCGCACTGCTTTCGGGAAGCAGAAGTCGCAAGTTCAAATCTTGTCATCCCGACTATACGGCATCTAGTTTTTAGCCCCTGAAAGCCTTTCTGTCAAAGGCTCAGGGAATTTACTTAGACTGTATTACTTCTTACAACGCATACATCACAAGGGTTTCATATTTCATAAATTGGTGCGGAATTGGTGCGGGATCACAGCCAAAGCGGGGAACACCCGTCATCATTGAGATATGTACAATAGCTACGAAGAGAAAAAAGCCAAAGTAGGGCGAGTTAGTGTTTCTGTAAGGGACAATAGTATCAAGCTTCGCTTCACCTATCCCAAAGGCAAGATGCACGATATTAATGTTGCTGTTTTTAGTGAACCTGGATGGAGAAAAGCTTTAGGAGTAGCTGAGGCTATTAATTTCGATATTGAGTTAGATCAGTTTGACACCACTTTGGCTAGATACTCTCCGAGACGATCGCAAGCACTAGAAATTGCCAATAGACCACCTAACTTATTAGACCTGTGGGAAACGTACAAAGAGCTTAGTAAAAATCGAGTAGCGAAAACTACAATTAAGAGGTCATGGATACCTTGGGAAAATCTTTACTTAGGAGGTAAAACACCACCTGAATTACTGGAGATAGACAGAGCTAGCGACTTCGTTATGCATTTACTATCCCGCTATTCCCCAGGTTCTCTGGACTCTTTTTTCTCTAATTGTTTGATGCCCTCTGTCAACTTGGCGGTAAAGACAGGGCGCATTAAGCGAAACCCTTATGCTGCGATTCCAATTACCAAGAAGCACAAAAAAGAGATCGAGGCATACGAGCCAAAAGAGGTTAAAGCCATAATAAATGCTTTTTACTTTAGCGATTATATTAGCAAGTATAGTCCCTACAATTACGACTATTATGCTCCATTGGTAGAATTTTTAGCTCTTACAGGATGTCGTCCTAGCGAAGCTCACGCCTTAACTTGGGATGATATCCAACGAAAGCCAGACAGAACTCATATCAGCTTTCGTAAAGCTTATTCGGTTGGCATCCTTCTACCAACTACAAAAACTCATGAAATTAGGCTATTCCCAGTTAACGAGCAACTAAGCAAATTGCTTGGTGAGATCAAAAAGGGGGAAAATTACTATACGCATGACAATCCTCACAACTTGATATTTCCAGCAGTCAAAGGTGGATATATTAATCAAAGAAGCTTTACCAGACGTGCTTGGAAGCGTATAATCCAAGGGTTAATAGATGACGGTATGTTAGAAAAGCACTATCGATGCTATTCTCTGCGCCACAGTTTCATAACTCGATGCGTTAGGGATGGAATGGATATTGCCACCATAGCTCGAATTAGTGGTAATTCAACAGAAACGATAGTTAATTTCTATCTTTCGGCGAGGAAGGATGGTTTTACTATCCCTGAGCTTTAAACCTTAACCACAAACTAAAAACCGCCCTCGGAGGCGGTTAATTAATCTATTTAGCGATCGCTTTTTGTATAAAAGCAGCGTATTCCTCTGAAATTTGTTCAACGTCTTTGTTAAACAGAGGTACTTTATTTAGAAGAGGTTGAGGAAGGTTTCGGTCTACTAAGTAATTAAGTTTCGGTAAATATTGTTCGTTTTTCCTCCACCACCAGATATAAACATCAACGCTATAATCATCAGTATTCAGGACTTGTTTAACAAATTGTTTAAGTCCGATCGCCTCTTCAATGCATGAAGCTTTTGGCTGGTCTTCCTTCATCTCTAATCGCGCGCGTCTCTCTAGTGCCTTGTATGATAGCTGAGGGCAAAGGAGTATCGCGTTCATTGGCTGGTTGTTTTGGTTCGTTTGTTCGTTCATTTGTGTCCTTAACTTCCTTACTAATAATAGCTTCAACTTCATCTACAGCTTGCTCTGTAACTGCTTCTAATGTCTCTATTTTAGCATTGGCGATCGCTAGTTGGTTGTTGAGATATTCATCGCTTGTCATTCGTAAGTTACAATCCATCGTTGGATCACTTAGCTGAAGGTTATCTCGCATTGATAACCATTCTTCAGATGTCACTAACTGGCTCTGAGCTAGTTGACCATTGGTATCGTTTGGCAAAACAGAGATTGCATTGGACTTTACCTAATTTCAGTACTACGAAACAATCAGATAGATGGAGCAATTTAATGCCCTTGATGACTTGGCAACTTTGGCTAGCTAAAGATTTAGTCGA
>JBBSPC010000092.1:0-20521 GCA_038259125.1 Chroococcales cyanobacterium
AGTTAAGCTGTCTTTGTTTGTGATTTTTTGGGTCGAGAATAACTCTTTTTAGTAATTGGGTAGGTCTTTTTCTTGCTTCTTTGTACTCCTTTTACCCAACCAGGAGACTTTCCACGGGTTTTGGGCGATCTACTTGGTAGAGGAGCAATAGGTTTCAAAGGCGGTGGTGCAGTATTCTCAACTGGTGCTGATACCATTGGCTTTTGAAGTGCTGGTTCTGGTGTGGTTAAAACTTTTTTTGGTTCGAGCTTTGGTTCGGGTTCTGGCTCTACTATAGGTTTAGGTTCTAGCTCTGGTTCTACTACAGGTTCTGGCTCTGGCTCTGGCTCTGGCTCTACTACAGGTTCTTGCTTTGGTTGAACTACTTGTTTGGGTTTGGGCTTCGGCTGTGGCTTATCAACAATAATCAATTCTATTGGCTCTTGAGCTTGAGTAGGCGGTTCAAACGACCAACGAGGCAGAGCATAAGCAAGTATTCCATGAAGTACGGCAGAACCTGTGAAGCCAAATATTAGTAATTTTTTTAGTCGCTGTTGTTCTTTCTGGCGTTGCTGAATACAAAACTTAGAGGTGGACATTATCGCAGTAGTTTAGTTAGTTGAGAACGAAAAGTAATTTGCTGAGAAGGAGGAAGTATATATTGATAATCATTATGATTAATTTTGAAAAGCTGTTTGTGAATATTCTAAATTCGTAAAAGATGTTACTTGAGTATTTTACTAGTGCTTATTGTAAATATTTTCTAGTTGTTGAGAATAATAATCTCACGATATTACTACTAAAGTCAATAAAAATAAAACTCTATAATTCTTGATATAACAGAGCAAAAGGCTAATAATCTAGCTTGAGATATAGATAAGCCATAGAAGCAATCTTACTTGTACGTTCGTTACAAAAATTTTAGGTTTATTGCGTAATTATACTAATAAGCTGTGATATTGTTGGTAGTCATAAGTTGCAATTTGTTCTCATTAAACTTTTTATATCTAATGTCTATCGATAATCTTTGGACAGCGGGGGGGATCGTCAGTGTTCCCCTGCTAGGATTTTCTCTACTGGCGATCGCCTTAATCATTGAACGAATAATATTTTGGTGGCGAGTCAAGCAAAAGCAGCGTCGGATTGTGAAAGAAGTTTTGTCTTTGTACAAGAGCGATCGCTTTGCTGCTATTTCTAAACTAAAACAGAATGCTCAACTACCCATTGCCCGTATCTTTTTAGAAGCAATGGAGTTAGAACAACCGACACCTGATGAGTTTCGTTTGGCTTTGGATAGTTCAGTACAGGCAGAGATTCCAGTTTTGAGAAAGTTTGGTACATGGTTTCAAACGATTATTACCGCCTCGCCTTTACTGGGGTTACTGGGAACAATTCTGGGTTTAATTCGTTCTTTTGCCTCAATGGATCTGGGTAATGCTGCTGCTGCCAACACTACGGGAGTAACAGGGGGATTAAGCGAGGCTTTGATTTCTACAGTCATGGGATTGGTAGTGGCGATATTTACGCTGTTATTTGCCAATGCTTTTCGGGGTTTATATCTACGGGAATTGGCGTTTATTCAAGAATATGGCGGTCAATTAGAACTACTCAATCGACGTTTCCATCAGGGAGTAAGAGAGTATGCGACCTATAAATGAAGCAGAGGATACCTTTGAGATTAATATCCTGCCGATGATTGACGTTATTTTCTCAATTTTGGCGTTTTTTATTATCTCAAGTTTGTTTTTGACGCGATCGCAAGGTTTACCTGTAGATCTTCCCTCGGCACAAACCGCAGAATCCAAACAGTCGGTACAGCTAAATATCACCATCGAACGTGACGGCAAAATGTTTTTAGATCGTCAGCCGATTGAATTAAAAGATCTTAAGGGTGCGTTGACGGAGAAAATTAAGCCTAATTCAGAGTCGGTAGTAATTATCAACGCCGATGAAAAAGTCGAACATGGAAAGGTAGTTAAGGTGATGGATCGTTTGCGTCAAGTACCAGGGGCGAAAATGGCGATTGCAGCAGATAAAGAGTAAATAGTCGATTTTGGTAATTACCAAAGGATATAGGAATTAAAAATGCCAATTTTCTTAATTTTAGGACTCTTGCTTTCACTACTGACATGGCGATTATTTTGGATCACTGAATAAACATGACGATCGCTCAAAAAAATCGTTCGAGTAAAAGTCTTCTATTAATAGCAGGTTTGTTATTGGGAAGTTTTGTTCTGTGGCTTAGTTTTATAGCTAGTATTACCTGGGGTGCAGCAGATATTGCTTATAGTGATATCTTTCAAGCATTTACTGCCTTTGATGGTTCGACCAATCATTTAATTATTCGTACAGTACGCTTGCCGCGATCTCTTATTGCCATATTGGTCGGTGCTGCTTTAGCCGTTGCGGGTGCGATTATGCAGGGACTTACACGGAATCCTTTGGCAGATCCTGGTATTTTGGGAGTCAATGCAGGTGCAGCTTTTACAGTAGTGGTCGTGACTTTTATCTTTGGCAGTAGTTCTTTAACTATCTATGCTTGGTATGCTTTTGCGGGAGCAGCTATAAGTGCTATTAGCGTATACCTGCTTGGTTCTCTTGGTCGTGGCAAACTAACACCTTTTAACCTGACTATAGCTGGTGCAGCATTAACGGCATTTATTTCTTCTATTACCAGTGGTATTTTAATTCTTAGCCAACGTACCCTGGAAGAAATTTGGTTTTGGCTAGCTGGTTCGGTAGCGGGTAGAGATATGAATCTACTGCTACAAGTATTACCTTATATCTGTGTTGGTTTGATATTAGCGATCGCCTTAAGCAAACAAATTACCATCTTCAGTTTAGGAGAAGATACCGCTAGAAGTTTAGGACAGTCTACGGCATTGATTAAAATACTTGCTGCTATCAGTATTATTTTACTAGCAGGGGCGAGTGTAGCGATCGCAGGACCAATCGGCTTTGTTGGTTTAATTGTTCCTCATATAGTTCGGATGTTGGTCGGCGTTGATTATCGTTGGATTCTTCCCTACTCAGCGATTTTGGGCGCAACTATGATGTTAATTGCCGATCTTGGCGGTCGATTGGTGATTCAGCCAAGTGAATTGCCTGTAGGGTTAGTTATGCCTTTAATTGGCGCACCTTTCTTTATTTATTTGATTCGATGGAAGATGAAGCGGTAGAGGAAATGAGTAATAAGTAATGACAAAACAATGGCTAATTATCCGTCCTAAAGTATTGCCGATTTCGTTTCATCTTAATCGCCGAGTACCTGGTGTTTTGCTCGTTTTAACTCTGGTAACTTTAGTCGCGATGATATTTAGCGTTGGCTATGGAGAATATCCGATTTCACCAATAGATGTAGTTAAGACTCTGCTAGGTTTGCCCACTGCTAATGGGGATTATGCTTTTATTATTAACACTTTGCGTTTACCGCGAACTATTACTGCTTTTCTAGTTGGAGTGGGACTGGCGATCGCAGGTACAATTACTCAAGGTATTACTCGTAATCCTCTAGCTGCTCCAGAAATTATCGGCGTGAATGCAGGGGCAGCTTTAGCTGCGGTAACATTACTGATTTTACTGCCTAATGCACCCGTATATCTACTTCCCTTTGCTGCTTTTGGTGGTGCATTGATAGTGTCATTGTTAATCTACCTGTTGGCTTGGCAGGGAGGTAGTTCACCAGTCAGACTTATTTTAGTTGGTATTGGCTTTAGTTTGATTGCTGGTGCTTTAACCGACATCATGATTACCTTTGGGGAGATTAATACCGTATCTCAGGCTTTAGTTTGGTTGGCAGGGAGTGTTTATGGACGTAGTTGGTCAGAGGTCGTTGCTCTAATTCCCTGGATTGTTATCTTTGGCTTAATGGCATTACTGCTAACTAGAGAATTAAATACTTTAAACCTGGGAGATGAAATTGCTCGCGGTTTGGGAAGTCAAGTCGAATGGCAGCCAGGTTTACTACTGTTAACCAGTGTCGCTTTAGCAGGAGCATCGGTAGCCACAGCAGGTGCAGTTAGTTTTGTTGGGTTGATGTCGCCTCATCTGGGACGACAGTTAGTTGGAGCTTCCCATGAAGGATTATTGCTAGTAGCAGCAATGCTTGGGGGAATGTTGGTAGTAGTTGCCGATCTATTAGGTAGAGTAATATTTGCACCTTTAGAACTTCCCTGTGGCATTATCACCGCAGCCATTGGTGCGCCTTATTTTGTCTATCTGTTAATTAATACTCGAAAGTAATAATCTCTAGGCTTTAAGCTCCAGGCTCTAAGCTCTAAGCAAATCATACTAAATTCTATTCCTAAAAATTATGAATCGCGATCAAAGTAATATTTCCCAGTCTCCTCGTCTCAAAGTCCCCCCGTCTCAAAGTCCTTAAGCCATCGCTTGGAAGCCAAGCAACTTACCCTGGCTTATGACAGTGCAACTATTGTGCGGAATTTAAATTTAGAGATTCCCGCTGGTAAAACCACTGTGCTGGTAGGTGCAAACGGCTGTGGTAAATCCACTTTATTGCGAGGGTTAGCCAAACTATTGAAACCAAAGTCAGGCATTGTTTGTCTAGACGGCAAAAATATTTTTCAACTCAAAGCTAAAACCGTAGCTAAAAAGCTAGGAATGCTGCCCCAAAGTCCGACGGCACCAGAAGGATTAACTGTGCGGGATTTGGTAGCTATGGGTCGTTATCCCTATCAAAGCTGGATGCAGCAATGGTCTACTGAAGATGAAAAGAAAGTAGCCGAAGCCTTGGAAATTACCACCATGACAGATTTAGCAGATCGCTCATTAGATAGTCTTTCTGGGGGACAAAGACAACAGGCTTGGATTGCAATGGTACTGGCTCAGGATACTGACATTTTATTATTAGACGAACCAACAACGTTTTTAGATTTATCTCATCAGGTACAATTATTGGATCTACTGGATGAACTCCAGGAGATTAACGGAAAAACTATTGTGATGATTCTGCACGATCTTAATCTTTCTTGTCGCTATGCGGATTATCTAATAGCTATACAGCAAGGAAAAGTATATGCTACAGGGACTCCAGAACAAGTAATGACAGAAGAAATGGTACGGGATGTATTTAATTTAGAATGCCGTATCGTGAACGATCCTTTAGCTAATACGCCGATGTGTATTCCAATGGGACGCAAGGTTAAATTGAAATATTTTTAAAGCGATCTCGCTTTTCTATTTTAAATACTACCGAGGCTCTGCACGAGGCATCTCAGTTCGGTATTAATCATGCTTTGGTCGTTTGTGAACCGATCAACTTAGCTTCTATTAGTTTTATTCAGAACAATGGTGGCTTTTTCGAGAGGCAGGTGTTGTTGATGGAGCATTGCGGAATCGCTACTAGATTTCTATCGTCGATACAGACGCATAACACCTCAGTTAAATTTTCGTTGCTGGAGATCTAATGATTAATTTGCTACTAAAGAATCAGCTACAAAACCTGCTTCAGTTAATTCTGAAAGACTCTTTTTAATAGCCTCAATTAAATAATCAATATCTTTATCTGTATGTGCAGTTGCCAGAAAACCGCCCATTTCTCTAAATAAAATTCCTTTGTGAATTAGATTATAGTAAAGTAGCAACTCTACTATATTTTGCGAGGCGCAATCATCTGTAAATTCCACTGCAAATAGCGAACCAAAATGAACTATTTTTAGAGGTAATCTTTCCTGTATAAAATAAGCATTTAAAGTTTCAACTAACCTGGATGTACGCTGGTTTAACTGTTGTTGAAGAGAAACACCCTGGCTTTTTAATTCTTTGAGTACGGCGTGTGCGGTTGCCATTACTAAAGGATGTTTGCAATAAGTGCCAGCAAAAAAAGTCTTTTGGACTTGTGGATAGGAAGCATTGCCATAATTCCACATTCCGCCATCGATACCATCCATATATGCAGCTTTACCAGCAATGACACCGATGGGCATTCCTCCGCCGACGATTTTGCCGTAGGTAGCTAAATCGGCTTCAATATCAAACCAAGCTTGTGCGCCCCCTGGATGAATGCGAAAACCCGTTACCATTTCATCGAAGATTAAGACTATTTCAGCTTTTTTTGTCAGTTGTCTTAACTGCTGGAGAAATTCTTGGGGCAGTAGTTGGGGGTTGCTGGTTTGAACTGGTTCGACTAAAACGGCAGCTAATTCATGTTGATGCTTTTCGATTAGATCGAGGGATCGAGGATTGCCATAATCTAAAACTAAAACATCCTCTATCATACTGGCTGGAATACCTGGGGCGAGGGGTAAGGTTTGGCGAATACCATCTACTATTTTTGTCTTAACTAAAGTCATTATTGGTTGGGGGTAATTCAGGATTTTTGACAAAAGCGACCACTGCATCCCAGTCGTTGAGTATTTCTTTGGCTAAAGCTTTTAATATTTGTCTTTGATTTCTGGTTTTTTAGGAGGGGGAAATGAACGATTACAACGATTCTATTAAGCGCATTTCTTGCCGTAGCTGTGACTATTTGCTAGTTCAATGCGCTAAAACTGGCAAAGTGATTGAAGCTTACGCTCCAGGTGTCAAAAGTCACCGCGTCAATTCTTCTGTTTCTGTTTCAGCCTAAATTTTTGAGGCTCTTAGCTGTCCGCAAGCCGCATCTGCTTCCAAGCCACGAGAATAGCGAACGCTGACGGCTATATTTGCCTCTTCTAGAATATCAGTAAATGCTTGAATACGGCGTTTATCTGGTCTTCGATAATCAACTTCAGAAATGGGATTATAGGGAATAAGGTTGACGTGGGCTTGGAAGCCTTTGAGACACTGAACCAATTCCCTGGCATTTTCTGATAGGTCATTAACTCCCGCCAGTAGAACATATTCAAAGGTTACTCTTCTCCCCGTAACCTGAACATAATCGCGACATTCATCCAACAAATTATCTAAAGTATATTTCCTAGCACTAGGGATTAATTGTTCTCGCAAAGTTTGATTAGAGGCATGAAGGCTTACCGCTAGAACAATTTGTAGTTGATGTTGAGCTAACTGCTGGATTTTGCCAGGAATACCCACTGTAGACACAGTAAGCGATCGCGCTCCAATTCCTACATCTTGATTGAGAGATTTAACCGCAGCTATAACCTCCTCAATATTTGTCATAGGTTCTCCCATACCCATAAATACCACATTACTTACTCTTTGGTGGAAATCTTCTTGTACCGTCAGCACCTGATCGACGATTTCATAAGCCTTAAGATTACGAGTAAAACCGCCTTTACCTGTGGCGCAAAAATCGCAGTCCATTGGACAACCAACCTGAGAAGAAACACACACCGTCAAACGTTTAGAGGTGGGAATGCCAACTGCTTCAATAATCAACCCATCCCCAAGACGCAAGAGATATTTACGGGTAGCATCGGCAGCAACGCTACGATAATGAATTGTAGACCGTCCTAGAGGATAATCAGCCATCTCTTCGCGCCATTTTTTGGGAAATACAGAAATATCTAAAAGCGATCGCGCTCCTTTTTGATATAACCATTGGTATAGTTGCTTTCCCCTATAGGCAGGTTGCTCATGTTCTTCTACCCAAGCGGTTAACTCAGCCAAAGATTTGCCCAAGAGAACTTTAGAATTGTCTGATTTTTTTATTGTTTGAAGTGTCATTATGTCTTTACTGAGTGCCTGAGTAGAAATGGGATGGTTAGATTTGTAACTTGATGCTCTGCATTCGCATGGATGCGAAATATTTTTTCCGATATTTTTAGTGTAGCTTCACCGAGTCGTCCTAATCTAGATAAAATGTTAAAGAATGATCGTCCAAATGACGTGATTGTGATTTAGGGCGTTGCTGATTTCATGAGGTGACCATTTAACAAATGGGTCTGATATTCAGTATTTAGTTTGAAATAACTAATAACTAATAACTAATAACTAACAACTAATAACTAACAACTAGAATCACTGAGATGCTAAGATCAATAACGCATTTAAAATAGAAGCTGCTGCGGGAGAGCCTCCTTTTCTACCTTTTATTAAAATTTGCGGTACGTTTATCTCTGTTAGGGCTTGTTTAGATTCAATTACCGAGACAAAGCCTACAGGAACACCGACAACTAATGCTGGTATGGTTTTTGAGGCAGAATTAGCAATCTGCTGACAAAGAGCAAGGAGGGCAGTGGGCGCATTGCCAATAACATAAACAGCCTGGGGATACTTTGACCAACATTTAAGCAACCCTGTTTCGGTACGAGTTTTTCCTGATTCGGCTACCTGTACCTGTTCAATAGCAGCAATAACTGGGTTTTTAAAAGTTTTTGCCACTAAACTAGTAATTCCCCGTTGCACCATCGTCACATCTGTCACAATTGGCACACCTTCTTTTAGTGCTGTGATCCCAGAAGCGATCGCCTTGGGACTAAACTGCAACAGGTTCAAATATTCAAAGTCCGCAGTAGCATGAATTACCCGACGAGCGATCGCATATTCTTCTAGACTAAGATTATGCTCTCCTACCTCCCGATCTATGATGGCAAAACTTTGCTCTACAATTGGATGATTTAACTCTTTAAATTTAAAACTCAATGCTTTTTACTTATGTACGAGGGTTAAACCAAACTACGAACGGACATTTCAGAGAACTTCTTTAAGATGTTTGACTACTAAATTTGACCGCAGCCCAATCAGGTTCGCGATTATAATGAATCATATCTTCAAACTTGCGTAGTTGTGCCTGTTCAATAACAAATTCGGGTAGTTCGCTTTCCACTAAACGATCATTAATTTGCGATAGAACAATACAAAGGCGATCGCGGTTTAGACTAGAAGGTATATCACCGAAATATCCTAAAGTAATATGAGCCGTTAAGTCATACTGCTGTTCAATTCCTAAACCAATTAACCCTGCATTCTGATAAAGAGAACGGCGCAATTTAACTACCAACTGATAGCTTTCTTGGTCTTTAGGAACTAAACAAGCCATAATTGCTCTAGGTCTGGTGATAATTCCCCATAATTGCCATGAAAGAGATTGATGAGCCGATATAGAATCTTGATACTGCTCAAAACTAACAGCAACTTGATTGCGTAACTCTCGATCAAAACTAGGGTTTGCTGCTGCTATCTGCCGATAATTATCATCCCAAACTAAGTCTGCCAAAGTAAAATGAAAACTTGTTGACGGTAAAGGAATAAAAAGGCTAGGCTCTAATTGCTGAGATAATTGCTGCTGTAGGTTTTCTACCTGCTTATAAAAACCTTCGTTGGTCGGATCTTCTTTCGCAGGCGGAGTAATTACACTATAGCCAGGAAATGATACTGGCTTGCCGTCGATAAACTTGGGAGAATGTTGAACAGTTTGTAATTGCATCGAACAAGCACTGGGTAAAGTTAACCTAGCAACTCGGTTGATATAGTCTTGATATGATTCGTCCAATCTAACTTACCTCTAATTCAATTATTTTGGTTAAATAACTAGGATTGCTGTTATTACCATTAAGTCTCATATATGTTTATTGTGCCGTTTAAATAACAGAATTAGATCATAAAACCATTTGCAATTGTAACCACCGAAGGCGGGGAACGGTTGGCTTGGTTAAACTTAGCCTATCGGCTAGCAAAATAACTAGCTGTATGGTCATAATTAAAGAATTCGAGCTGAATTTCAAAGCACCGCCAACCATGATGATGCCTTGAATGTATCAGGTAATGAGTAGATTAAATAATTTTAAATTTGCGTAAACCAAAGTATAGACCTAAAGCAATTCCTGTATACAAGCCAATAATTAATACAAAAGCAATTACGCCACCCATTGAATATCTCCTTTAAAACTTTTTAAAATTTATGACCACTAATTATTTTACCTGATTGTTTAAGGCTCTTATCAGTTAAGTCTATTTTTGTGCCGATCGCAGAGAAATCATACACCACTAAAAAATGTTTGGGTATTAATTGAGATAGTATTCCCCACGAGGAAATAAATCTGTATTAACCCGCTTGGGTGTACCTTTTGCTGCCTGAGAATACATTTTTACACTTGCTGTTCTAACATCCTGGCGAACTTTTGCCACATCAAGACCTACTTTTTCTGAGAGAAAATCAATGACTGACGGTAAATCTAGCTGGGCAAGAAGTTTTTGTCGGTCAAATTCTACAGGGCGATCGCTACCAATCAAAATCCAAAGATTTTTGTTTTTGCCAAGACCAACGCTAGTAACGTGAGGAAATACACTAAGCATAGTTTTCTGCGTACCCGAACCAACGTTCCACTCAACAAAAAAACCGCCTGGCTTGAGTTTTGTCCGTACCTCTCGAAAAAATTCTTGTGAATAAAGCATTCCCGCGCGCGATCGCCAAGGCTGAATAGCATCTGCTTCAATAATGTCAAACTTTTGGTCTGAGAGGGCTAATTCTCTACGTCCATCACCAACAATAATTTGGTAACGAGGATCGGCAAATAAGTTTTTTAAAGGTTTGCCTATAGGGGTTTGAGCATATTTTTTGAGTACGGTTAACTCTGCACCCAAGAGTTCAACAACCTCAATTTGTTTAGTCAGAGGATTCGCACCGATGCTGTGGGGTGTTCCTCCCGAACCCAGTCCAATAATCATGACGTTGGTGGGATGGGGATGAAGCAAAGCAGGAATGCTCCCTAAAAGCCCATGAATGTGCAGATAGGGAAAATTGGCTTGCACCTGTCCACTGGCGAATAATCGTCCTTTTTTATTTGATTCTGTAATGGCAGCGACGCTAGTAGAATCTTCTGCCACAATAAAATAGGCGTTTTTATTAATTCCTTGTAAGGCTGCCCACAAGCTGTTGTTTTGAGGAAAAGCAATAATTACCACCAGGGCAATAACCGCTAAAATACTGGTTAATTTAGCTTTAATCCAGCGGGGACGGATTGCCACAAGAAACCCCAATCCCAGACAGCAAAGCAATTTGATCGATCCAGATGTTCCTAATAAATTTAATAAAACCAAACCCGTTAATAGACTTCCCGTGACGTTACCAAGAATATTGGCAACCAAAATCGAACCAACTCGTTTGCCGATAGACTGTTCTTGACTTTGAACTGCCTTTTGTACCAAAGGAAAATAAAAGCCCAGCAGCAAATTAGGCACTATCATCATCACCGAAGGTACAATTAAATATTTAAAAACTAAAGGAAAATCAATATTATCAAGGTTGATATAGCCACCATCTGAGCGTAAATTAGGATAAGTTTGCCAAACAAAAGCGATCGCCCAAATAGCGATCGCTGAGTAAATCGCTACCGTTCCTTGAATTAATAAAAACGCTTTTTTAGGGCGACGAATATGCTGGACTGTTTTTGACCCCAACATACTGCCCAAACCATTACTAACTAGTACAAAAGCTAACAAATGACCGTAGGTATAGGCATTTGACTGTAAAGCAATATCTAAAATCCGAAACCAAATAATTTCCCAAGAGATCGCCGTAAAACCTGAGAGAAAAACCAGTAAATGCCATTCTTGGATAGATTCTTGCTGCTTTTGTAGAGGAGTAGAAAAATCCGCCGTATCTTTTTGCCGACTAAGATTTGTCTTTTTAAATTGTCGAGAAACAATTAGGGCAGTTAAACAAACTAAACTACTAAATATCGCCCCCAAATACACCGTTTTTTCATAGCCAAAAGTTCCGATTAAATACCAGCCAGAAACTAAAGTACCTAATCCCGAACCCAAGGTATTTACGCCGTATAGCCAACCAATCCGAGAAGCTGCGTTTTCTACACCACGATTGATTGCTTTGGATAACAAAGGCAGAGATAAACCCATTAAGGTAGTCGGTATCAAAAGACTCACAAAGACGATCGCTAGCATCAATAGACCAGATTGAGCTAAATATTGCAACCTGAGAAATAGTAGGTCATAAAATAAAAAACGACTTAAAACAGCAAAAATAGCAATGCCCAAATTACACAAGCCATAAACTTGAACACACTGGCGATTATTTAGGCGATCGCAATTGTAACTACTAATTAGATTTCCCAATCCTAATCCGAGTAAATAAGAAGCAATTACCACCGTCACTGAGCGCACATCCGAACCTGAAAATAACCCCAACATACGCTGCCAAGCCACCTGATAAAGCAGTGCTGTAAAGCCCGAAATAAAAAATAGGCTAAACACTACAGTAATTGCCCAGGGGTGTTCCATCCCTTTGACAGTAGCGGTTTCATTTATCTTATCTTTAATCTTTTTTTCTATCAATTTTATTGATTAACTTATAAAATAGCATTCTTGTTAGCTTAAACAATATTCTAATCAAAGCATCTTTACTGTTGAGGAGTTTACGTACTGTTCACCTTATTGACAATTTATTGACAATGATTATTCGCCCCGACAAAAATTAATTATGCTAATTTTTCAAATAGGGTAGCAAGAACAGTATTGGAAAAGAGAAATCCTTCAGGATCGTTAAGGCGCAATCTTCCCTGCAACGGAGACAGTAAATCTCGATCTTCTAAATTAATCAATTGTTCTTGATTATCTAATATTTCTATCCATCCCTGACGATAATATAGCTTGATGCAAGACCAGATTTTTTTCAGGGTATCTGGTTCAAATTGTTCTAAATCGACACCTTCTGCTAAACGCAAACCTAGCATTAAGGTTTCAAGTATATAGTCTGTGGCAGATATTTCTGGCGCATCAATAATTGCGCCAGCTTCTAGCCAAGCATAGTATTCTCGGCGAGTTTTAGGGCGAGAAAATCTTTTCCCTGCAACGTAGCTAGCTGCACCCATACCAAAGCCATAATAGGGTCTATTTTCCCAATACACTCGATTATGACGACACTGGTAACCTGGTTGAGCATAATTGGATATCTCGTAGTGCTGGTATCCTGCCTTGGTTAAAGTTGCTTGTGTCAGCCGATACATCTCGGCAGTGTCATCATCATTAGGTAAAGGAGTTTCTCCTGGCTGATATTGTTTACCAAAGGCGGTAACTGGTTCAAGTACTAGATCGTAACAGGAAAGATGCTTGGGCGCGATCGCAATTGCCATTTCTAAGGATTTCAGACAATGTTCTAAGGTTTGATGGGGTAAACCTGAAATTAAATCTAAGCTGAAGTTATCAATCTCTAGCTGTTTAATTATTTTTACAGCCTGCATTACATCAGCCAAAGTATGAGAACGTCCACAAACTTTTAGCAACTCCTCATCAAAAGTCTGCACTCCCAAGCTAAAGCGATTTAGCCCTGCTGCTAAATATTCTAATAACCGATCGCGATCAAAAGTACCTGGATCGATTTCCATTGATATTTCGGCGTTATGGGCAATACCAAAATGTGATGCGATCGCCTGTATAATTTGTATTAACTGCTGTGGAGATAATAAAGAAGGTGTGCCACCACCAAAAAAAACTGTTTGTAGAGGTTTTTCAGTTGGTGGTGTTAATTGAATATCTTTGATTAAGGCAGCAATATATTCTTCGACCATAATAGATGCGGATTTCCCCCCCGAATTTCCCACCACCGAAATCGGAAAATCGCAGTAAAAGCAGCGACGACGACAAAAAGGGATATGAATATAAGCAGCAGTAGGAGCTAGATCTAATACACTGGTTACTAAATTGGGATTTAAACTAAATCTGGTTGAAGATATATTTTTAGGCATTACTAAATATTTCAACACCTGAATAATTATGTTGAGTATAGTTCTTGAGAAATCATTGATATTGCTAATTCACATCGAAAACGTATATATACCTTAATTTTTAAGCTAAATTCTCTTGGTAAAATTAATTTGACAATATTAAGAACTCCCTCCAATTTTTTACACTATTACCGAGAATTTATTACAGTAAAGAAGAAATACATCTTTATCATAATATTCAACTAAGACAATGGTTGATGCCATCATAATTATCATTTGCATTATCGCAGCCGTAAACATCGGGTTTGATGGGTTACAGTTGCTTCCTGCTGATATCTTGGAAGGGGTATCAAATATCGAAGCCTTACGCTTCGTGATTGCTGGCTTTGCTACCATAATTGGTCTAGGCATTGGAGTCGTAGTACAGACTACCTATCGTCGTCTAGAGCAGCAGATTCGCAGCACTAAAATTGAGATTATCATTACCAGAGCGATCGGGCTAGTTATGGGTTTGCTGGTAGCTAACTTAATGCTGGCACCGATGTTCTTATTACCCATA
The DNA here is from genome assembly GCA_038259125.1 of Chroococcales cyanobacterium. GTDB lineage: Bacteria > Cyanobacteriota > Cyanobacteriia > Cyanobacteriales > Xenococcaceae > Waterburya. The sequence goes on from JBBSPC010000092.1 coordinate 14,122, forward strand.
CCCAAAGAACTAAGCTTCTTTAAACCCACTGTAGCGGTATTAGGTAGCGTCATGTTCTCTTATTTAGGTATTAGTTTAGCCGATACTCATGGACGAACTTTTTTACGCTTGATTAATCCTAATAGTATTGAATCAATGCTGGTAGCTGAAGGAACTTTAGAAGCTATGCCTACCAAAGTTCTCGATACTAGCTGTATCATCGACGGCAGGGTGGAAGAACTGCTTAAAACTGGTTTTTTAGAAGGGCAGATACTTATTCCTCAGTTTGTGCTGCAAGAATTACAAAATCTGGCTGATGCTAGCAACTCCCAAAAGCGGATTCGCGGTAGACGAGGTTTAGATATTCTCAATCAGATGCAGGAAGACTATCCTAATCGCATTGTGATTAATCAGGCTGATTATGAGGATATAGATACCGTTGATGCCAAGCTAGTTAAATTGACTCAAGAAATTAGCGGTACTCTTTTAACCAACGACTACAACCTTAGTAAAGTTGCTAATCTACAAAAGGTACAAATTCTCAACATTAACGATCTTGCTCGTTCATTACGTCCTGTTTACCTTCCTGGGGATAATCTAGAGCTTAAAATACTTAAGCAAGGAAAAGAACCAGAACAAGGGATTGGCTATCTAGAAGATGGCACTATGGTAGTGGTAGAAGAAGGGAGTGATTTTGTCGGTGGAGAGATACAGGCAGTAGTGACATCTTCTTTACAAACCTCGGCAGGCAGAATGATTTTTGCCAAACCCCAGTCTGAATCTGAATCTGAAAGCTATTCTAGTGCTGTTGGTTAATTCGATTAAACAACAGAAAAAAAGTAGCAGGCTACAAGAGTCTTCATAAAGCAGCTAGTTTTTACCAATGCTGGCGCGCTTTAAAAAATATTCCTACTTGCTACTTATTACTTATTACTTATTACTTCTTACTTTACCCACCATATTCCCAACCAGTACTAGAGAGTAATAGCTGTTCGCCTTGGCGATGAATACCAGAAGCAATTACTTCCCCAACGTATACGGTGTGGTCTCCTTGTTCGACTGTGCCGACCACTTTACATTCAATGTAACCCAGAGAGTCTTTAATAATCGGACAGCCTGTTTCTTCTCCTTCATAAAATTCCACATCCTCAAATTTGTTACCAACGCGGGTTTTAGGTTGAAAGAAAGATGCTGCTAAGTCTTTTTGTCCTGCTTCTAAAAAGCTGATGGAGAATACTTGGGTATTCTCGATCATTTTATGGGAAATAGTACCTTTCTTGACACAATTGACTACCAAAGGCGGTTCAAAGGATGATTGCATCAACCAGCTAACCGTAAAACCATTCATTTCATCCCCTTCTTTAACGCCACAGATGTATAATCCATGAGGGATTTTGCGTAACATTGTTTTTTTTGCCTGTTTGTCTAACAAAAGTCTTGCTCCTTAATTTAATTTAAAATTGTCTCGCAATCAGTTTATCAAGCGACCGTAACCAGAAAAACTTCCTTTAGTTAGAAATATTAATTCTAGGCATAGATTTGATTTAGATATGAAAGATTCAGCCAGCAGACTTATTGGCTTAACAGGAGGAATTGCCACAGGAAAAACTACTGTATCGAATTACTTGGCAGAGAAATATAATTTGCCTATATTGGATGCAGATGTTTATGCCAGAGAAGCCGTAGCTAATAATTCACCTATTTTACAGACTATTTTTGCTCGTTATGGAGAGAGGGTAAGGTTAGTTGATGGCAATCTCGACCGCGCTAGTTTAGGACAAATTATTTTTAATGATGCCCAAGAAAAGCAGTGGCTAGAAAGCCAAATCCATCCTTATGTTCGCGATCGCTTTGGGCAAGAATTGCAGTATACTTTAAATAATACAATCGTGTTAGATATACCTTTGTTGTTTGAAGCCAAGCTAACAGATACGGTGACAGAAATCTGGGTAGTTAGTTGCGATCGCGCTTTACAAATTGACCGTTTACAGCAGCGCAATAATTTAACTCTAGAACAAGCTCAATCGAGAATTGACAACCAGCTTCCTTTGGCAGAAAAGGTTGCAGCAGCCGACGTTATTTTACATAATAATGCTGATTTGACTTCTCTATACGCTCAAGTAGACACTGCAATTAATCAAATAGATTCGTTACGGTAAAGTTTTATAACAAATCTATTTTCTGTATAAAACGGTAACAATAGTTACAGAAAAATGCACTATAATAAAATAAGAAGGGAATAAATTTTCTCGATGTTTTAAATAAAAAGTTTTTATTGCTGACTAGAATAGAGGCGAATTAGCTTTGTATTAAAAAAGAAGTAACATACTTATCTATTTATTAGGAAGAATGTAAACCAGATCGAGTTAAAAATCTCGTAGTCGCAAATATTTAAAAGTAAAAAAAATATCTATAGTTCATGTTAGAGGTATAAAAAATGAAGCTACAGTTTAGAGGAAGAGCTTATGAAGCTCCCCATTTAGAATGGGATGTAAGTGAAGGTGAAGTTGGTGGACTATATCGTGGCAAGCCTTGGAAAGTTCATCATTTAACAGAAAAGCACCGTCATAGCAACCAGCAAACAGGATTAACCTATCGAGGAGTCCACTACACCAAAGTCTAGTTAAAGTAGAGGCATTTGATTTTGATGCCTCTATATTTATATTTATAAATCAAAGTAAATTAATTAATTACTAACTTTGGCTATTATTATGAATATTTTTAAATGTAAAGAAAATCATGAAAAATTTATCTTGTTATTCAACTATTAGCAGGAGAGAATACCAGCTAGTAGTTGAAACAGAAACTACTGGTTGTCATTACAGACCTAAGCTACCTCGCCACATATTATCAATAGAAAGTCAGTCCCATAGAGGACAAAGCAGCAATATTGAGCAAATAAACTATGTTCCTAGGGCATTTCTAGTTAAGCCATCTCAAGCTGAAAAAGCTAGCTTTGCTCTTAATATCTTAAAATATCAGTTAAGCGATCGCTATGCACAACAAAAACATCTAGAAAACTTGCTCTGTAACTTGCAGCATCGTCTGCGGGTAGCAAAAAATCAGGGAAACAACCAGCTAGTATCTATTCTGCAAGAAGAGTTTAGACAGTTGGAAACCAGCGTTTGCTCAAGTTAAAACTTTTTCAGTGTAATGGTCAACTAGATAACTAACGACTAACGGGACTTAAACAAAAATCAAGCCCAAACAAACCCCAAACTAGCTTTATAAGCGGTAAAAACGTCTATATGGTGAAGGACACGGTGGCGAATTCGATTCGCCACCGTGAGATGTCCGTGCGGGAGTGGTTTCTTTTATTACTAGCGATCGCTATTTTAGATAATGTTAAACTCAATCAGCAAAAGTATTTTATCTCATTTTGACTTTTAAAATTGTTTAAGTCCCGTTATTCCGATAATGGTTGCAGTGACGACTAGTATATTGACTTTAATTATTAGAACCATACCGATTAATTAGTCAAATAGATCGCCTTCTCAGCAAAGCGATCGCATTATTATCATATCAAATAGAAAAGCGATCGCGTTATTAATGCGATCTTAAATTAATAACCTCAATTTAGATTGTATGATAGAAAGAAAAACAAGTTTTCTCTAATTGCTCGATCATGACAACTGAAGAAATAAAAATTCGCGTTGATACTGAAATAGCTAAAGCTTTTAACTCTACTCCTGCTCAAGAACGTCAGAAATTAGAGCTTTTGCTAAGTCTTAAATTGAAAGAATCTTTAAATAATAGCAATTCTCTCTTGAAAATTATGGATGAAATCAGTCAAGAAGCTATAAATAAAGGACTAACTCCAGAAATTCTTCAATCTCTACTTGAGGATGAGTAATTGTTACGTTTTTGATACTAACGTTTTAGTAAGTGCTTTATTATTTGCTAACTCTTCACCAAGGAAAGCTTTAGAACTAGCTTTAAACAATGGCAAAATACTGATATCAAAAGAGACAGTAGATGAACTAAATAATGTATTAAGTCGCCCTAAATTTGAGCAATATATTTCACCACCAAAACGAGAAGATTTTTTACTCGGTTTTGTTCAAAAATCTGTGCTAATAGAAATTCAAGAAAAGATAAAAGAATGTCGCGATCCAAAAGATAATAAATTTTTAGAATTAGCTATTAATGGAAAAGCGACTGTGATCGTTAGTGGTGATCGGGATTTATTGGTTTTAAATCCATTTCGAGGTATTTCTATTGTCACAGTCAGCCAATTTATCAATTCTTGAAAATCTTACTTGATAGTTGCTTGATACGTATAAATACTGTTAATTACGTAGAAAAAACGCGATCTCCTTACCTAAAGCAATCCTAAAGTTATTTACCCCACTTAGTTTGGAACGCGATCGCATTATTACCACATCAAATGAAAAAGTGATCGGTCGGCTATTTATCCCCATTTGAGGACAAGTCCCGCTTAGTTTAGGACGCTATCGTTTTAATACCAAGTCAAATAGAAAAAGTTTAATTTTGGTTTTTGCCAAAGCAATGTTCTAACATATAAGTAAGGAATAAAAGTAAGGAGATTATGTATGGTGCAAGCTCGTTTGACAGGAAAAGGACAAGTTACGATTCCGAAAACAATTAGAGACTATTTACACATAGATACTGGAAGTAAAATAGATTTTGTGATTGATGAAAACGGTGAGGTCAAAATTATATCTTTAAATATTGCTCTAGAAAGTTTATCTGGTATTCTTCATCGTCCAGGAATAAAAGCTGTTTCTTTGGCAGATATGGAAGAGGCGATTGCCCAGGGTGCTAGTGATCGGACTTGATACTAATGTTTTGGTGCGATATCTAACTAAAGATGACGAGGTACAATGGAAACAAGCAGTAGAAATAATTAATAATGCTGAATCTTGTTTTATTTCTAACATCGTTTTGTGTGAGATGGTTTGGGTTTTGAGAGGAAAACCATACAAATATCCTCAATCAGAAATTTTGAAGATTATCGAACTGCTGCTACAAAGTTCTAAACTGGAATTTGTTAATCGTACTGTTGTTTACCAAGCATTGAAACTTAACAAGTTAGGAAAAGCTGATTTTGCAGATTATCTAATCGGTGCAGTCAATCATTTTCACGAATGCAGCACAACAGTTACTTTTGATCGAAAGTTGAAAGATGACAAATGGTATCAACTCTTAGATTAAATTAATCTGCCAGCAAGTTTTTTTAATTATTTGTAGACGATCGCATTATTACCACATCAAATGAAAAAGCGATCGCTATCAAAATTTTTTTTTACAAGTCACCTAAGAATTCTGCTGATTTTGTTCTAAGTTTTTTTGTGCCAGAACATAGCTTTCTAAGACGGCATTCATACGCGACTGATAGCCTTTTTTGTTGTTGCCTTGAAAATACTCAAGCACAGATTGCCTTACTCTCAAGGTTACGGGCTGCGCTAGATCGCGAGTGACAAGCTTGGCATTGTCCCAGAAATCATCATCGAGTGCTGGAATATCCGAGTAGTCAATATCTTCATCCGCAAGATTTGCTAATTTAGCTTCTTGCTCTTCTGTAAGCTGCGTTTTTTTGCTGGGATCGGGAGTGTAGTTAACGGTTGTCATAACGTTTCACCTCTTTACTATTAGCTTTTCGCGCCGAAATGAGACGAATCACGGAATTCCTAAGAGTGTAAACCAGCACATAAATACGTTATATAGCGAACCTCATCATAGTCAGAGAGATCGTCAATCACCGTCAATCTGTTTTTATCTTCAAACGCTCTGCTAGCAAACGGAAAACTTACTGAATGCTTGGTTTTGTTACTCTTTGCTTTCGCCTCGTCCCACTCAAACATATCTAATTGTCAATACAAATTATATGTACAGTCAAGGATTATCTCACCTTTTTGCTCTAGCCTTGAAGTTAGTCTAGACTATAGTAAAAAGAGAGCGCACCATATAAAGCGATCGCTTTTTTATAAGTTAAACAATATTAATTTGACATAGATTGTATTCCCTCTTTAAGACTGCGACACATTTCGTCCTGTGTCGCATCTGCTGAGATTTTAATTGAAATATCTCCTTTTCTAGTCTTCAACTCCTCAAGAGCCTTCATATCCTGGCAATTCGCTAAAAAATAATCAGTCAACTCCTTGGTAGTCATTTCTTTGAAGTTATCAGACATCAATTTCCATCTCTATTGTTAAGTCAGGGTATAACGTTATTCTAATATTGGCTTTTCTTCCTGCTATCAGAAGCACTTCAATGTTTTGCATAAAGATAAGAATTACTTAGCATTTACCATTAAAGATAGATTGGAAAATGGTAATTACCAAGTACAGCGGTTTGCAGGTTTAAGAGGGACAGTAGCAGCAGTGAGCGAACCAGTTACGCAAATGTTGAGGATTAATTAAATCCATCGCTATTTTTATCAGCAGATCGACCCTTTTGG
>JBBSPC010000093.1:0-20367 GCA_038259125.1 Chroococcales cyanobacterium
AAACGCAATCTAGAGACAGAGTTAGAAGAGACTCACCAAAAGCTCCACTCAGCCCAGGTAGAACAAGCTCAGGCGCAGCATCAGTTAAACCTAACCACCGAACAACTAACAGAGACTCAACAGCAATTAAACTCAGCCCAGGTAGAACAAGCTCAGGCGCAGCATCAGTTAAACCTAACCGCCGAACAACTAACAGAAACTCAACAGCAGCTAAACTCAACTCAAACAGAGCTAGAAGAAACTCAACAGCAGCTAAACTCAACTCGAACAGAGCTAGAACAAGCAAAGGTAATAGAAGTCCAGGTAGTCCGACAACAGGTTGAAGAACAGTTAAATCAAGCTCAAAAACAGCTACAGATATCTCAAATGCAGGCGGAGCAGTTTAAGAGTTTGATTGTAGCAATGGAAAGTAGTAAATTTTGGAAGCTGAGAAGATGGTGGTTTGATTGGAAACAGAAAACCAATCTGGGTGCAATAGATACTGTTTATCAGAATTATCTTTTCTCTTCAAATAAAGCTGCTCAAATCCCAACTGCTGCTGCGAATGTAGATACAGAAATTCCCATAAGTGGCGATCCTAACTATCAAGTTTGGCTGGAGCGCAATTACCCTGGGCATAATGAGTTAAAAAAAATCAAGGAAAAAAGTTTGGCATTGGCTTACAAGCCTTTAATCAGCGTGATTGTGCCAGTCTACAATCCTGAAGAAAACTTCTTACGCCAGGCGATCTCCTCGGTAATTGAACAGGCTTACCCTAATTGGGAACTGTGTTTAGCTGATGACTGTTCGACTAAACCTTATGTCAGATCGATTTTAAAAGAATATGCAGAACAAGATGAGCGGATCAAAGTGGTTTTTCGCCCAGAAAACGGTCATATTTGTCATACTTCTAATTCTGCCTTAGAATTGGCTACGGGAGAATATATTGCCCTGTTAGATCACGATGACCTGTTGTCACCTCATGCTTTAGCCAGAGTTGCAGAACTATTAAATGAACATCCAGAAGCCGACTTTATTTATTCGGACGAAGACAAGATAGACGATAACAACATCTATCAAAGTCCTTTTTTCAAGCCAGATTGGTGTCCCGATTCATTTCTGGCACGGATGTATACTTGCCATTTAGGAGTTTACAGGCGATCGCTTGTAAACTCAGTTGGCAACTTCCGAGTTGGCTTTGAAGGTAGCCAAGATTACGATCTGGTGCTGCGGATAACCGAAAAAACTAATAATATCTTTCACATACCCGATATTCTTTATCACTGGCGGATTCATCTTCAGTCTACTGCCTCAGATTCTAACGTTAAACCCTACGCTGCTGATGCTGCCAAAAAGGCGATCGCCGAAGCAATTGAACGACGCGAAGAACCAGGAAAAATTACAACTCAAGTAAGTTTTCCAGGGGTGTATCAAGTTCGCTATCAGATCAAAGAACAAAAGTTAGTCAGTATTATTATCCCTACCAAAGATTTAGCCGACACCTTAGACGTTTGCCTCAAGTCTATTTTTGCTCAAACGACCTATTGCAACTACGAAGTTGTTGTAATCGACAACAATAGCACTGAGGAAAAAACTGCTAAATGTTTGGCAGATTGGCAAAAGCGACAGCCTCAACGCTTTCGCTTTATTCCCTATCATGTCCCGTTTAATTATTCTGCTATCAATAACTATGCCGTCCAACAGGTGAAAGGGGACTATCTGCTGTTTCTCAATAACGATATAGAAGTAATCACCAAAGGTTGGTTAACAGCCATGGTAGAACAGGCACAAAGAAAGTCTATTGGGGCAGTGGGTAGCCTGCTGCTTTATCCTGATGACACTATCCAGCACGCAGGAGTAGTAGTGGGCTTAGGCGGTGTGGCAGGACATAGCCACAAACATCTTCATGTTTCCCAGCCTGGCTATATGTTTCAGGTAGTTTCTACCAATAATTATTCGGCGGTTACAGGAGCGTGTTTAATGTGTCGACGGGAAGTATTTGAGGAGGTGCAGGGGTTTGAAGAAGATCTGGCGATCGCTTTTAATGATGTGGATTTTTGTCTTAAAATTGCCAAGCTAGGCTACAACAACATTTATCTGCCCCACGTAGTTTTATATCACTATGAATCCAAAAGTCGTGGATACGAAAACACCCCCGAAAAACAGGCACGCTTTGCCAAAGAGGTCAATTATATGAAGCAAAAATGGCAACAAGTCTGTCTTCACGATCCTTGCTACAGCCGCAATTTAACTAAAAATCACGAAAACTACAGCATTAATGTTTAACAAAGCTTTTAGCTTTTAGCATCTTGCGACACATAAAAATAATCTGAGGGTAGGGTGGGGTGTGCCTCGCCCTACGAGCGATCTGTTGCGTTCTTTTTTCTATTTGGTATAAATTCGCCGTGTCTGGCGCTTAATTCATAGCCATTAAACTACTCTTAATTAAGCTCGCTTACGCATTTTACGAGATGGAACTTTTGAGAAGTCTACTTTAGCCACCACTTTACTCAAAGGCAAGATGCGAATGCGACCATCCATTGTATTAGCTTGATAAACCTTATGATGATTCAAGTCTAAAGCAGTCATCCAGCCACTCTTATGATGATATGCTCCTGTCTCAATATCTAGCCATCCTTTACCTGCTGCAATCTGTCCTGCCTGCACTCCAGGCAAGGTGAAGGTAATAGTATGACCAGTAATTATTAATTTTTTAGGAAAAAAGGCTTGATCGCTACTATGAAAGTCTTCTCTAATCCAGCAAAATTGATCGGCACTTTGTTGGGGCAAAGGAATATTAGGATCGACTCCTGCGTGAACTAGCCAGTAATCACCCAAATCTAAGTATAAGGGCAGATTCTTGATCCAGTCGATATGCTCTTGAGGAATTTTGCTATCGTAGCTAGCCACCGTAGAATGACCACCGCTGTATAACCAACCTTGATACAAATCGATAGATACTTCTCCACGACCAACTACATCGAGCAGCATTTCTTCGTGGTTGCCTCTCAAGCAAGTGTATTGATTACGCATTACAAAATCCACAACCTGAGCGCTTTTGGGACCGCGATCAATTAAATCACCTAAAAAGTACACTTCGTCTTCACTAGTAGGTGAAATAGAGTCTAGTAAAGCAATTAAAGTGTCATAGTGTCCGTGTACGTCACCAATGACAATTCGGCGGTTTGTGGTCATGTTTGCTGTTCTAACGATGTGCATCCTAAAATTAAAAATTACTTTTTACGACTCAAAGAGTCTACTGATGGTAAAGGCAGATTGTTAACTTATTAGTAAGTATTCCCTAATAATTATCAATAATATGTATGTCGAATGGTTGATGTTTGTTGGGAATAAATATATTGGCAATCAAGAAAATTGACTCTACTAAAGTATAGGAGGACAATGACTAAACGAGTAGTTTCATCTGGGGCAATGACCAAAAAAATTCTGCAACAGCCATCTAAACCCGCTGGGACTGAGCGGGCGATCGCTAATCTTTAAATCTAATTTTACTAGATCATTCCCATTGTGAACGCAAGGCAGCAGGAGTGGCAATTAACATAATGTTTCACTATCCTGTTCATCATTGATTAGTCTGTCAGTTAAAGGCGATCGCCAAGTTAGAACTGTAATGTAAGTTTGCCATGAGTTGATATTTTTTCAAGCGATCGCCTAAAAGAAAAAATTAGACTTGACATTCAAGACAATCGCGCTTGTCCCTAATTCCCTATTTATCTTTTACGAGAATAGAAACAGCTTGACCAGAAACTTGGAGGCTAGGGGAACAATCTACTACACTGTGTAAGTCCTCTTGCCGATAAATAAAGCAATAATCACCAATCAAAAACGCAAACTTTTAGCAAAACACATTTTTGGATATGAAAACAAAAGTGATCAATCACTGGGCGTGGAATAGCGGTGAGACCCCCTAAAGGGTTCAACAGTTTGCTCAACGGGGGGAACCCCCGCAACGCAACTGTCTCACCGCGTCGCCGTTAGGCGCAAGGGAATGCTCACCAAGACAAGCTGCTTGCAAAGCAGCATTTGGGCCCACTAAAATCCATAATTTGAACTTTTTGCCCTTGTCAAACATGAGGAAAGCTAAACAATCATTGACTATTGGTTGGCGAGAAATTCTATCGTTGCCAGCGTTAAATGTCGCTCGCGTCAAAGCCAAAATTGATACAGGAGCGCGCACTTCTGCCCTGCACGCTTTTAATTGCCAGGAATTCAAACTAGAAGGCAGAGCGATGATTCGCTTTGAGATTCATCCTGTGCAGCGTAATAATAAAAAAACTGTATTGGCTGAGGCGCAATTATTAGAATATCGTCAAGTACGTAGTTCGGGAGGACACGCGCAAACTAGACCAGTCATTCTTACTGATGTAAGGCTGGGTGAACAACAATGGCAAATAGAGCTAACTTTAACTAACCGTGATGTTATGGGATTTCGGATGTTGTTAGGTAGACAAGCTGTACGCGATCGCTTTTTGATCAATCCTGGTAAATCCTATTTACAAAGTGATAACCACGAACATTCATAATTTAATAAAAGAACAAGCAAATGAAAATTGCTATTTTATCTCAAGATGCTTCTTTATACTCCACTAGAAGATTAAAAGAAGCTGGAGAAGAACAAGGTCACCAAATGCGGATCATTCCCTATTTGCGTTGCTATATGAATATTACATCTAGTCGTCCTAGCATTATTTTTAACGGCTCTCCTTTAGAAAATTTTGATGCTATCATTCCTCGTATTGGTGCATCAAGAACCTTTTACGGTACTGCTGTAGTCAGACAATTTGAAGTTATGGGGGTATTTAGTTGCAATGAATCCCAAGCAATTTCCCGCAGTCGTGATAAGCTGCGCTGTTTGCAAATTCTCGCTAGGGAAGGAATTGGGCTGCCGATAACTGGTTTTGCCCATGCAACCCAAGACATAGATGGTCTGATCGAAACAGTAGGAGGCGCACCGTTAGTAATCAAACTTTTGGAAGGAACTCAAGGAATTGGAGTAGTCTTAGCCGAAACCTATCAGGCTGCCAAGTCTGTGATTGAAGCTTTTAGAGGATTAGATGCCAATATCTTAGTACAAGAATATATTAAAGAAGCTGGAGGAGCGGATCTACGTTGCTTTGTAATTGGAGGCAAGGTGATTGCAGCCATGAAGCGTCAGGGGGTGAAAGGGGAATTTCGTTCTAATCTCCATCGTGGCGGAAAAGCAGAGAAGATACAGCTTTCTAAAGAGGAGGAAATAACGGCACTCAGAGCCGCTAAAGCAATGGGTTTAAATGTCGCGGGGGTTGACTTACTCCGCTCAAATCATGGACCTGTATTGATGGAAGTAAATTCTTCACCAGGTTTAGAAGGAATTGAAAAGGCTACAGAGATAGATGTAGCGGGGGAAGTTATTAACTACATTGTCCAAAATGCAGCTAATGCAGACACCAAAGATAGTATTAAATACTAACTCCTAAGAAACAAATTAAACTTAGTCAGGCTGAGGAAGGAGGTTAAAGCCAAGTTAGTCGACCTTTCGTTGAAGATTTTGGAGAACCCGTTGTTGAAAGCTAGTCAAATACGCTTCGATTTGTCGATCTGAGTCTGATTCAGGTAGAAAAACTTAATCTTAAAAGTTCGAGAAAAAAGCATAGCTCTTTTTGTATCATTCTTTTTTGTATTTCATATTATCTACTTTAAACATAAATAAACAACAGCAAAAAAATACCGCCGAGTGAAGATACTAGGCGGTTCATTACGTAACTGATTCTACATTTCAAGGTGTAGCTTGATTGAGTCAAACTCTACATTCCAGAGCCAACACCACCATAAGAACCGTAGAAAAAGATACCAACAACGGCGATGAGACCCGTGCCAGCTATTGTGGCAACGATCCACAAGGGAATTTTTCCATTTGCAAACATTCTTTTTAATTCTCCTCTTGTTATGAATATTGAAATAAGTTGTTTAAGTAACTTGTCTAGTTAAAGAAATAACTAGAGAAGAGAATACCTAGAACAGCAATTAAAAGTAAACCCAAGTAAAGAGAAGTACGATTTAACTCTACTGGTTGTCTATTTGAATTTTGATTTCTTTCCATGATTAACTCCTATCTTTGAATAAATTGCATAGAGGCGATCGCACCAAGAAAAAAAACAGTTGGTACGGCTAAAGTGTGAATTGCCAGCCATCTAACGGTAAAGATGGGGTAAGAAACGGGTTGATTGGGATTATTGCTTGTCATATTTTTTTAGCTAATTTTTACTGGTTAAATTCCTTGATTTGCTCTTTAGCATCATAGCGATCGCTAATCACAGGAATTTCAATTCGTTCTTGGGTAAAGTACTCGTCAGGACGAGGAGTACCAAAAGCATCATAAGCTAACCCAGTACTAACAAATAGCCATCCAGCTATAAATAGCATGGGAATTGTAACGCTGTGGATGACCCAGTAGCGAACGCTCGTAATAATATCGGAAAATGGACGTTCTCCAGTATCTCCAGCCATATGTTCTATTTCTCCTTATTAAAAGTTTTCAAGCCTTGTAAATATTAAAAGCCTTATTTACATAATACGAAACAAAGGTAACTGCCTACAACAACTTACCTAAAGTAATTAGGCAGCAGTACCAGCTTCAGGCACGTATTTTAGTAGTGTTCCTCGCTCACCCAAAATAAAGCCTTTTTGTGGCGAAAGAAATACTACTTTATAAAAATTAGAGGGCGCGTCTTCTACATCACGGTCTTTTGACCAAGTTTGACCACCATCAGGACTTACTAATAGATTAGCACTTCCTCCAGCTACCCAAATCTCTTCGGGAGTACGATAACCAACATCTAAAAAACCCCAGCTAGAGGATAGTTCAGGATAGATAGGTTCTCCCCATTCTTCGTAATTGTCTGATTTGCTAAACTGAACTTGACCGCCACGAGCCAGCAACCAGAGACTTTCATCATCATTAAAACCCATATTTTGCAGACGACGAGATGAGGTTCTTTGGTGTGGAGTCCATTCGGTTTGACCTGGTTCCCAAGTAGAGTAAAAATTACCCTTAGCAGAAACAGCTACATATTTACCGTTGTTAGAGCGATGAATACTTCTGGCTACCCCCACCGAACCCTCTACTAAAGCTTTCCAGTTTTTACCACCGTCATTTGTCTTATAGATTGCTCCTAGATTGGTTACCATCTCGGCAGTAGACTTACCTAGGGCAATGATATCAAGAGGTGTGCCAGGAAGTTTAGCACTAAGAAGAATACGCGACCAACTATCACCACCATCTTCTGTGTGCAGCAAAATAGATGGTTGACCAGCAATCCAGCCTTCATCACCATCAAAACTGATGGCTTCTAAAGTTACCTTCTCGTCTCCTAATTCTAGAGATTGCTGCGACCAAGTTTCGCCACCGTCTTTGGTTTCAAATAGGGTTGCTTGAGTTCCTACTAACCAGCCGCGATCGCTATTATTGGTAAAAGCAATATCGGCAAAAATAGCTTCAGTTGGTAAAGTCATAGTCTTCCAGGGATTAGCGGTGGTGGAAGGCACTTGACTACAGCTAATACAAAATATACAAACTGCAAATAAAATAGCTACTTGCTTTAAGTTTTGAAGGTAGGGAAGGCGTTGCTTGATGGCACATATCCAAATACGTGCTTGAATTAATAAATTCATAAATGTTTTTGTGATTAATTGAGGCAAATCGGCAGCAAATTCACGAGAAAATTTAACTAAGATAATTTTCTTTGAACCGCAGGCAGGGAAATAAGATTGCTAGTGTAAGCCGTATAAGCTCAGAAATAATAAAAAGCCCAAACCCAAAGCACCAAAAATTAAAATGTTTTTTTGGGAAGGAGTCAGACGATTAACTCCTAAGCCATAATTTAAATTCTCAGAAAAGCCAGATGGTGCGCCTTGTGCGCCAATATTAACAAATTGAGTTTTACGTACACCGCAGACAGGACAACGCCAGTCATTTGGTAGTTCTGCAAACGGAGTTCCTGTAGGAATATTCCCCTGACTGTCACCTTTTGATGGCACGTAAACATAACCACAAGAGCGACATTCGTAACTTGCTGGAGCTTGTTCTGCCAGGGTTTTCTCTTTCGAGGAAGTCTGTTTGGCTAGAGTTTCTTCTGAGGTTGGTTGTTCTTTAGCTGGCTCATTCATTGCTTTATGTTAAGCAAATATTAAAATATTATTCTTTTATGAATTATCGCACAAAAAAGTACAAGGGATAAGGGATGAAAGATGAGCAAAATAATTCAGAAATACTTGCTAAAAAATTAACCTGTAACTGAAATCCCCTCTACTATCAATGAAGGCGTAGAACAAGATCCATTCCAAATAGAATCACTACCCAAAGCAACCACCTCTTTTAAGATTTGATAGACATTGCCTGAGATTGCCGTATCTTTTACTCGACCAGTTATCTTGCCATTTTCAACTCGATAGCCTAAATCTAGACTAACGGAAAAGTCTCCACTGATATCTGCACCACCGCCAAGCATTTGATCGACAATAATGCCATTATCTAGTTGGGTGATTAATTCGGAGAATGAGCTATCACCTGGAGTAACAATAAGATTTACTAAGGTAGGACTAGGATAGCTATCTAAATCAGAGCGAAAACCGTTTCCTGTTGGTTGAAGATTTAATTCTCTAGCAATAGTGCGATCGCAATAAAATTGATTTAATCTTCCTTGTGAAATAAGCTCCAGTTTTTGAGTTGGCATTCCTTCATCGTCAAAAGGACAGTCATAGGGTTGGTGATCTGGCTGTTGAGAAAGACTAATTGATTTTGAGACAACTAATTGCTGATGCTGGCTACTCCAGGGAGATGACTTTTCTTTGACTCTTTTGCCGTTTAAAGCCGATGAGACAGTATCCCAAAGCAAATTAGCAGCATTGGCTGTAAGTAATACTGGTACAATGCCTTGAGGGGTCGCAACGTTACGCTTTGCCCAATCTAGACGTTTGACAATTTGCTCAATCACTAAATCAGGATTTAGTTTCTCTTTAGTGTATTCTCCGTCGTAGACACTCAAAAAGTCTTCGCCACGCACTAACTCCGCGCCAATATAGTAGCTTAAACCAGATTCTCTATAGTGACAGTGTAATCCCTGGGAGTTAATTAGGGTAGTAGTTTCCTGCTCTGATTCAAGCTCGGCAGAACAAACTAACTCAGGATATTCTTCCCGTAGCCTTTCAATTGTTTGATTGCCCAATTCTATTAATTCAGTTACGGTTGCTTGCGCACCTGTCAAATCGTGAATTGCCTTTCTAGGGGGTGCTAATTCTATAGTTTCAGGTTGGTTGAGGTTTGATAAAGCGATCGCTTTATTGACTAACAATTCTGGCTCAAGGTTGCCATAAGCCACCGCTAAACCTGGCTTACTATCATGCCATAGTCTTAAAGCTGTACCTATAGACTGAGAACTTTCTAGCTGCTTGAGACGATTTCCCTCAAAAAATACTGGCTGGGATTGAGATGTCACCTGATAAACTTCTGCATGACTTGCTCCTTGACGGGATGCCAACTGAAGCAGTAATTCCAGTTCTTGATTCATAAATTTTAATTTACAGCAATTTTATACTTTTTTAATTATCGTTTTGGCATGATTATCTCTAGTTCCATTGCTGCTGTTGAACCTGCTCTTATCCTATCTCATCGGCTTTGGGTGTCATTTGTACCGCCTTTCTTTTAACGGTGATGTGATTGGATATATAGCGTTTCGTCCAGCTAAAAGTGCGATCGCTTTTTGTTAGATTTTGCTGTTCTGCCTAATTACCCAGCCATCTTCTTTTATCATTAGTGTAAAGAGGTCGATATAAGTATAAATAAAATAATAGTGCAATAATGAAAATCGCCATTACAGGAGCAACAGGTTTAGTCGGCAGTCGTTTGGTAGCCAAGCTAAACCAAGAAGGGCATCAAATATTAGTTCTAACCCGTAATCCCAATAAAGCTCAAAAAGTTTTTCCCGCTTCAGCCTACTCCCAGCTAGAAATAGTTCAATATACTCCCCAAGAGTCAGGAGAATGGCAAAAAAGTATTTCAGGTTGTGATGCAGTAGTTAACTTAGCAGGAGAGCCTATTGCCGAACGCTGGAGTCCTCAGCAAAAACAGGCAATCATGTCAAGTCGCCAAATTGGCACGAGAAAACTAGTAGAAGCGATCTCTACGGCAGAGCAAAAGCCCCAGGTGCTAGTCAGTGGATCGGCGATCGGTTACTATGGCACAAGTGAAACCGCTGCTTTTGTAGAAAACAGTCCTGCTGGTAATGATTTCTTAGCTCAAGTCTGTCAAAGTTGGGAAGCTGAAGCACAGAAAGTAACTGAGTTAGGAGTGCGATTAGTTATTTTACGTCTAGGTATTGTTTTAGCCGATGGAGGTGCATTGGGCAAAATGATTGGACCGTTCAAAATGTTTGCTGGTGGTCCTATTGGCAGTGGCAAACAGTGGTTTTCTTGGATTCACCGCGACGATTTAGTTAATTTGATTGTCCAGGCAATTAACCAAATTGATATGTCTGGAGTATATAATGCCACCTCTCCTCATCCCGTTCGGATGAACAAACTATGTCAAACTCTAGGTGAGGTGATGAATAGACCTTCTTGGCTACCTGTACCTGATTTTGTTTTAGAAGTTTTGCTGGGAGATGGAGCAATAGTTGTACTCGAAGGACAGCAGGTGCTACCGCAAAAAACTCAGTCTACAGGCTTTAACTACCAGTATGCAGATCTAAAACCAGCACTGGTGGAAATTATTAAATAGCATCTTGTAGTAGCAGTTAGCAGTTTTTTCTATTTAATTTAAATTAGCATTATTTCTTTTCGTATTTCATACTTTATCAAGCATAAATTGAAATTTTTATTGTAATGTCTAAAAAATTGCCTGAGTAACTTAGTTCTTATATAGGCAATTTTTCTTGTTAATCAAAAATATTAGCGTGAATATTGTTTTTGTTGTTTTAAATACAAGTACGAACTAAATTTTCTTGTTTTTTGTCAAGACAAATTTGAGGTAAATATAATTTATGTTAACAAACTTAATATTATCTTAACATAAATTTACAAATAATGGCAAACTAAGCCTCAAAAACTTGCTTTAATAAAAATGTAAGTAAGTAAGAATTAAACAAATCGGCAATTGCATAGCTTGACTATAACTTTTAACCTGCTTAACAATTTTTTCTGAACTATGGCTATGTGCAGATACTCAAGAAGAAGAATTGTGTTAAACATAAATAGGTAAAGTTAAATAAATTGATTAAAGGCTATCCACCAGTACTTTTTCTACTGAGGTTTTTGGTTTAAGTTTAGATTGCTTGTTTTATTTTTTTAAAAGATAGTAGCTTCTAAAATTTAGATTACAAATAACCAAAAAACTAACATCTTATAAAAAAGCCAAGTCATTGCCTTCAATGGATGGAAGAAATTTATAGGAGTTAATCAATAAATTGAGGTAAGTTTTACCTCAGTTAGTTTTCTTTCGCCCATAAACAAAAAGATGATTTGTAAATAGTTCACAAAGTAATCTTGTAGATATTTCAGTTGTATTTAGGCAAAAAATAATGAGTCAAATTGAAGCAAAGTTTGTAGCCACCGACACAGCATTTAGAGTTGAAGGCTACGAAAAAATTGAGTACGATCTTGTGTTTGTAGAGGGCGTATTTGATACCAAAAATAGAGAAATTGCAGATAGCTATGAAAAGTTTGGACGTTGTTTGATGGTGGTAGATGCTAACGTGCATCGACTTTATAAAGACCAAATTGAAGCATACTTTGAGCATCACGATATCAATCTAACAGTATTTCCGATCATTATTAGTGAGCTAGATAAGAGTCTACGAACTTTAGAAAAGATAGTTGATGCTTTTGCTGATTTTGGTTTGGTACGTAAAGAGCCTGTATTGGTAGTTGGTGGTGGCTTAATTACTGACGTGGCTGGTTTTGCTTGTGCTAGTTATCGTCGCAGCAGTAACTATATTCGCATTCCTACCACCATGATTGGTTTGGTTGATGCCAGTGTAGCTATCAAGGTTGCAGTTAACCACAAGAAACTGAAGAATCGTCTTGGTGCTTATCACGCCTCGACAAAAGTAATTCTCGACTTTTCTTTCCTACGTACATTACCAGAAGCACAGGTGCGTAATGGGATGGCAGAATTAGTTAAAATCGCCGTAGTCTCCCATAAGGAGGTGTTTGAGCTATTAGAAAAATATGGCAAAGAACTATTAGAGACTCGCTTTGGTTATCTCAACGGTAGTGAATCAATCCGTGAGGTTGGACGTAAGCTAACCTATAAAGCAATCAAAAAAATGCTGGAGTTGGAAGCACCAAACTTACATGAACTAGATTTAGATCGAGTAATTGCTTACGGACATACCTGGAGTCCTACCTTTGAGCTTACTCCCGAAATTCCTTTATATCATGGTCATGCGGTCAATATTGATATGGCACTGTCGGCTACAATAGCAGCAATGCGAGGCTATATTACTCCCCAAGAGCGCGATCGCATTTTGACAACTATGAATAATATTGGACTAGCGTTGGATAATCCAGTTTTAGATATAGACTTGCTTTGGAAAGCTGGTGAATCTATTACTCAAACTAGAGATGGTTTACTTAGAGCAGCAGTGCCTAAACCTATTGGTACTTGTTTCTTTATCAACGACTTAGAAAAAGACGAGCTGGAAGAAGCTTTAGCCGAACACAGACGTATCTGTGCTGACTATTCCGATTCAGGATTAGGTACGCAAGTATATATGAATGAAGGTAAAGAATCAACAGCGGAAGTCTTAGCAGGGAGTATATAGTCGTGGTGGGAACAGCAAAAGCTCAGAAGAAAACCGCTAGACCAGTAACTCCTTTGGGTATTCTCGTCCAGCAGCTAGAACACATTTTAAACGCAGCTAAAACTGAATCGATTTCAACTGAATTTAAAACATCCTTAAACAAAGCATATCAATTAGCTGCGGGAATTGACCCCTATTTAGAAGCCTGCACTACTTTTGAATCAGAGGCTCTAGCCAATTTGACAGATAGAACCCAAAAAGAAGACTGGAGTAAACGTTTTGACGATGGCGAAACTGTACGTGCATTAGAACAGGAAATGCTTTCTGGGCATATTGAAGGACAACTACTCAAGATGCTAGTGTCTATCAGCAAGTCTAAGCGCGTACTAGAAATTGGGATGTTTACGGGTTATTCCGCTTTAGCGATCGCCGAAGCTTTACCAGATGACGGTTATTTACTTGCTTGTGAGGTAGATGAATACGTCTCCCAGTTGGCGATCGACTGTTTTGCTGCTTCTCCCCATGGTAAAAAAATTGAGGTTAAAGTAGCCCCTGCAATCGAAACTATGAATCAGCTGGTAGATGCAGGAGAAAGCTTTGATTTGGTGTTTATCGATGCTGATAAAGGTGGATATATCGATTATTTCAACCTGCTGTTGGAAAGTGATTTATTAACAGCCGATGGTTTTATCTGCGTAGATAACACCTTGATGCAGGGACAACCTTATTTACCCGAAGCTCAACGGACAGAAAATGGTAAGGCGATCGCCCGTTTTAACCGTTTTGTTGCGGAAGATCCTCGCGTTGAACAAGTGATGATTCCCCTGCGAGATGGCGTAACCCTCATCAAACGTAAATAACCCTCGTAGGGGCAATTCTTGAATTGCCCCTACACAATGTACTTGAATTTATTTCAGATGGCGCAAATATTATTTATTTCCCGTGGTTCGGCGATAACAAAAAACTTGGCTACACTGGCATTATTATTGCTGTTGCTTCCTTTTAATTTGGCGTTGGTGTTTTTATCTTGGATTAAAAATATTATCCCTGGTAGGGGCAATAATGCGATCGCCCCTACGATTACCCCAAAGGAGAAAAAACGCATCCTGATCACAGGTGCAAAAATGACCAAGGCGTTACAGCTAGCAAGATCTTTCCACAGAGACGGACACGAAGTATATCTGGTAGAAACTCATAAATATTGGCTATCGGGTCATCGTTTTTCCCGTGCTGTTAAAGGTTTTTTTACCGTTCCTGTTCCCGAAAAAGAACCAGAGGCTTATTGTCAGGCTTTAGTAGATATAGCTAAAAAGCAAAACATCGATCTTTTTGTTCCTGTATCTAGTCCCATTGCTAGCTACTATGATTCCTTAGCTAAAAAAGCTTTAGAACCTTACTGTGAATCAATTCATCTCGATCCAGAAGTAACTGCCATTCTCGACGATAAACACGCATTTTGCTCAAAAGCTAGAGAATTGGGCTTATCTGCACCTAAAGTATTTCGCATTACCGATTCACAACAGATCCTAGACTTCGATTTTGAGAGTGATGGCAGTAAATATATTGTTAAAAGTATTCCTTACGATTCCGTAATGCGACTAGATTTAACTAGACTGCCCTTTCCAGAGATGGAAGCCTATGTTCGCAGCTTACCTATTAGTCTTGAGAAACCTTGGGTAATGCAGGAATTTATTCGTGGACAAGAATATTGCTTTCATGCAACCGCCCGCAAGGGAAAAATTAGACTGCACTGCTGTTCTAAATCTTCTCCTTTTCAAGTTAACTACGAACAGGTTGATAATTCTGCTATATATCAATGGGTAGAAACCTTTGTGCAGAAAATGAATCTAACAGGACAAATTTGTTTTGACATGATTCAAACCGATGATGGAACAGTCTATCCCATAGAATGTAATCCCCGTCTGCACTCTGCCATTACCATGTTTCACGATCATCCAGGAGTAGCAGAGGCTTATTTGTCTGATGGTGTAGGGGAAGCACCCATTACGCCTTTACCCGATAGTAAACCCACCTACTGGACGTATCACGAACTCTGGAGATTGTTAAGTATTCGTTCATTTGCAGAACTTAAAGCTTGGTGGCAAAAGATAACTAAAGGAACTGACGCTGTTCTTACTCCAGATGACCCTTTACCTTTTTTAATGCTTCATAACTGGCAAATACCTTTACTTTTACTTGATAATTTACGTCGTCTTCAAGGTTGGGTCAAAATCGATTTTAATATCGGTAAATTAGTCGAAATCGGTGGAGACTGAATCATTAAACATTTATCATTAAACATTTATCATTGAACAAATTTGTAGGGTGGGTAAGATCAAAGTTTAGATTTCACAACAAAGTAAGTAAACTAATTTTGCCCACCTCATAAAGTATTTTTTAGTAATTAGTAATCAAAATGGTATCAACTAGCGCAAATCCTAATACCGAAGCCAAAAAAAGAGCTTTCGATCTGATGTTAACTTTTGTAAAAAGTCAATGTCTTTATACAGCAACTCGTTTAGGAATTTTTAACTTACTTAATGATATTGGAGAACAAACTGTAGAGAGTTTGGCAGGTAAAACTAACACTGATACCGAACGGCTATACTTTATTCTTCGTGCTTTAGCCCACGTAGAAGTATTAGAAGAAAAACCAGGACGAGTATTTGCACCCACAGAAACATCTACTCTATTAGTAACAAATAAAGAACCGTCCGTAGGGCATCTAGCAATGCACTTAATTGAACCAGCGCAATGGGATGCTTGGAAGGTTTTACCAGAGGCATTAGCTAAAGGAGTTGTTCCCTTTGAATTGGCAAACGATAAAGGTGTTTATCAATACTGTTACGACAATGACTGGAGTAAAGACACTTTTATCAAAGCCATGAGTTTTCTGACCAACTCACAGGTAGATGGTTTGCTGGATGCCTATGATTTTGGTCAGTATGAAACGGTAATGGATGTTGGTGGAGGACAGGGTGGCTTGATAGCCAATATCGTTAAGCGTTATGGCTGTAAGGGTATTTTGTTTGATGTACCTGATGTCGCCGAAACTGCCAGAGAGTACATTGGTACTCTAGGTATAGATCCAGATGCGATCGCAATTAAAACTGGAGATGTTTTCAAAGAGATACCCAAAGGGGCAAATGCGATCGTCATGAAGCATTTTATCTCTGCCTGGAGTGACGAAGATGCGATGAAAATTTTGGCAAACTGCAAAGCAGCATTACCCGATGATGGCAAATTAATCCTTTTACAGTCTTTTGTTCCCGATATTGACGAACCTAAAACTGAAGCCGATGGCATCATGCCAGGTATTTTTGCCGTACAAATAAATGTGGCGACTCCTGGGGGTGGCTGGCGGACTAAAAAGCAGTTTCAAGAATTGTTTGCCAAGAGTGGTTTTAAATTAGAACGAGTGATTAAAACTACTAATAGCTTATCGGGGATGGAATTTAGCCTTCAATAAACAATTGCTAATCATTGATTGGTTACAGAATAGAAAAGAAAAAGCAATTCAAACAGACATAGTTGTTGTATTCATTTTCATCGATTACAATCGCTCAGTAACTCAATATATTTCGACCTGAAATGAATGGTGTCAGCATTTTTATTTATAATTTTGCTTTTAATAAATCCGTTTTTTGTTCTTGCATATACAGCAGTTTTAATTGCTTTCTTAATACCTTGGGAGTATTTGGGACTGTGGATTGCTAGTGTAATAGCTGCTTGGACATTAGTTTTATTTCCTTTAAATAGACCAGACCCAGGACACTTTGATTTCTTAGCCGAGATAATTATTAGTGGTGTTAATTTGGTTCTATTGGCAGGAATAGCAGTAGTAATTATAATTAGACTATTAAAAAAACACAATTATAAAAAGGAACAGACAAAGATAAAGTCATCGCAGCTTTTATCTTTTTTGGTTTATGGAATATTGTCTGCTTGCTTCAGTTACTTGTTTTTTACTGATTTTTGGCATGACTACCAACCAGCATGGCAAGCTTACGGTATTATGCTTGCGAGAGCTATTTTAGCTATTGTTTCTTGTTTATTGTTTCAAAAATATAGCTATAAACATAGAGATTTTTATTATAGAAACTTGTATTGGCTTCCATTTTTATTTCCAAAACAAAATTA
The DNA here is from genome assembly GCA_038259125.1 of Chroococcales cyanobacterium. Lineage (GTDB taxonomy): Bacteria > Cyanobacteriota > Cyanobacteriia > Cyanobacteriales > Xenococcaceae > Waterburya. The sequence continues at coordinate 16,917 of JBBSPC010000093.1, forward strand.
TAAGTAATTGTCTTAAATATAAAATAATAAATAGTAGGCTAGATATACAAAAAGGTTTTGTTTGCTAATTATAAAATACTTCAATACCTCACTAAAAGCTAATCTTTATTCCTTGTCTTTTATCCCTGTTTTAAATGATCGCTTTATCTTTTATTTTCTTCTTAATTTTGTTTACCGTAGTAGGTATTTATGCTGCAACCAAAAAAAAAGATACTACTGCGGATTATCTATTAGCAGATAGAAAAGTAAATGCTTGGATGGTAGCTTTATCTGCTTTGTCAACGGGACAAAGCGGGTTTTTATTTACAGGGCAAGTAGGATACGCCTACACTCAAGGCTTATCAGCAATTTGGCTGGCGATCGGCTGGGCGATCGGCGATTATCTAGCTTGGACGTTAGTTTTTAAGCAATTACGCCAGGTTTCTGAAGCATCTGACTCAGAAACTGTTCCTGCATTTCTGGCACAAAAGCAACCTGGTTATCGCTGGATCTCTGTTATTTCCGCGTTAATTACAATTTTCTTTTTGGGTACTTATGCAGCAGCGCAACTATTGGCAGGAAGTAAAGCACTAAATAGTCTTTTTGGTTGGGACTATGCTTGGGGTATTATCATTGGCGCAATCATTGTCGTTGTTTATTGCTTCTCTGGAGGCATTCGCGCCTCAATTTGGACAGACTCAGTACAAACTATTGTCATGATCGGTGCTTTGCTGTTGTTGTTTGTCGTCACTATTTTTGCAGGTGATGGAGTTGGTAATATATACGCCAATTTAGGACAGATAGATGCAAACTTGGTAGCTTTATTTCCGATCAATTTAGCCTGGGGATTTTTACCATTTTTTATCGGCTGGCTAGTGGCGGGATTTGGTGCGGTAGGGCAGCCTCATATAGTAGTCAGGGCAATGGCGCTGGATTCGGCTGATAACATGAACAAAGCGAGAAATATTAGAACTATTTGCGGTTTTATTACTGCTTTTACCGCTATTTTTATTGGCTTTGCAGCTAGAACAATATTACCAAACTTAAACGATCCAGAATTAGCTTTACTCGATTTATCTCAGGAATTGTTACCAGGAATATTAGTTGGAGTAATGCTAGCTGGCTTATTTGCTGCCACAATTTCTACCGCCGATTCTCAAATATTATCCTGTTCTGCTGCTTTGACTCAAGACTTGTTTCCAGGATTAGCCAAGTCTTATAAATACGCTAAAATAGGTACTTTGATTGTCACCGCAATCGTTTTAATCATTGCGCTTGCTAATAACGATAGCGTATTTGGTTTAATTATCTTTGCTTGGTCGATCTTAGCTTCTGGTTTAGGAGTCTTGCTAATAGTCAGGTGCTATGAAAAACCTGTCTCGACTCCTGCTGCGATCGCCATCATGATTTCGGGTATTGTAGTTTCTCTGGTTTGGAAATTAGGCTTTCAACTATCAGATGCAGTCTATGAAGTCTTTCCTGGTATGGCTGCGGGATTTGTTGTTTATTTGATATTTACTATGTTTAATCAACAAAAGAAAATATAATTGTCACCAAATGAAATTAAAGGAGTTCAAAAAAGAAAGCGATCGCACTAAAGATAGAATTTATGCTCATACCGATACCGATAACGATATTACCATAGGTATTATTAAAAAGTACTTGAATGATAATTGCCGAATCTAGATTAATCTGTGACTTTTGATGAATGTCTGCTAATTGCTTTAGTTAAATAGTGAGCCAAGGTAGTTGCATCTACACCTAATTCAGAATATTCTTGCGCTGCCATAATTCCTGCTTGAGCGTGCCACCAAGCAGCACTAGCCACAATATTAAATAAATTATTACTTTTGATTTTTGTTCCTTGAGCAACTAAACCGCCAATCAAACCTGTTAAGACATCGCCACTGCCACCTCTGGCTAAAGCTGGAGTACTCGCAGGAATTAACCAAGTCAAACCATCAGGATTAGCGATCGCCGTTCTTGCTCCTTTTAAGAGTACGGTAGCCTGGCTTTCTTTGGCTGCGGTCGTTACTGCCTTGAGGCGATCGCTTTCTGTGTCGCTAATCTCAGGAAACAAGCGTTTAAATTCTCCCAAATGGGGAGTTAGGACGGTGGGAGCATCTCTTTGAGTTAAAATTTTTGCTCCTTGTTCTGCCACAAAATTTAAACCGTCAGCATCTAAAACAAGAGGACATTCTGATTGCAATGCTTTTTCCACTACAGGCTTAGCATCTCCGCTCAAACCAGGACCACAGGCGATCGCCGTAAATTGCTCCAAATTTGCTGTAGAAAAAGGTAAAGAAGCGATCGCACCCTCTTTGTTTTCAGGACAGCTAACTACCAATGCTTCTGGTAGATGGCTAATCAATAAGTTTTTTAACGATTCTGGCACGGCTATAGACAGCATTCCGACTCCACTAGCTCTTGCTCCCAAGGCAGTCAAAATAGCTGCTCCTGTATACTTGCGTGAGCCACAGATTAAGAGCAGGTGTCCTTGACGATATTTGTAGGTAACCAGAGGACGAGGAAGAGGTAAAAACTTGAGGGCGATCGCTTTTGTTATCTGTTTTATTGGTGCTGGTTGAGGCAAAACAGACCAAATATGGTGCGGTAAAATACCTAAATCAATTCTTTCACTGTCACCAAAATACTCTAAAGCTAAATCCTGAAAAAAAGCTTTTTTCCACAAACCCAAACAAAATGTGTGGCTTGCTTTGATAGCAGAACCTAATACTGCCCCTGTATCAGTGTGTATTCCCGAAGGCAGGTCGATACTGACTATTGGTTTAGACCAACTGTTGATTGAGTTTAAGGCTTCAATAATATTATCAGGCAGATCTCGCGTCAAACCAGAGCCAAACAAACCATCAACAATCAACTGGCATTGTTTCAAAGGCTGAATCTCTTCATAAAATGTAATCCCCAAACTGTTGGCATAGCTACAGTGTTGAGAAGTTAAGGTTTTTAACTTAAAAAATGGACGATAAATTTCGACCTGATATCCTGCCAAATATAGTTCGCGAGCAATTACCAAAGCATCTCCGCCGTTGTGTCCTGGCCCTACCAAAATTCCCACGACGGCAAACTTAGATCGAGGATATAAATTTTGGATTCTTTCAGCACAAAGTCTTGCCGCTTTTTCCATCAATGCAGCTACAGGCATACCAGCATTAAAAACCTGTTCTTCTATTTGCTGCATCTGAGAAGCAGAGACGACGATAGTTTCGACAACATTTTTCATAGTTATCCGCTCGACACTAAAGAACTTGCAGGGTATATCATCAGGTTATACCAATTATCACTCCATAAGCTGATTAACATTTTAAGGCAGTTGGAACAGTATTGGACTTTGGACAAAAAGAGTCAAGAGTTCGCGATTATTGTTCGAGAACCTAGTCTAATTAGACTAAGAAGAAAGGGGGACAGAAATGAGAAGATTGATCGCAGTTTCTCCAAACTGATTTCAACA
>JBBSPC010000094.1:0-20111 GCA_038259125.1 Chroococcales cyanobacterium
CCAACCTGATTTTAATCAGTCAGAATAGTCAGGTTTAATTTTGATTGCTTGTTTCTAAAAAGTATTTATGTAGCATAAAAATAGAAAAGCTTAAATCAGAAATTTACAGTCAAAAATCAAATGTATTTTTTCTGCTTACAAGAATATGTGTCTTGATTCTTTTTCAAAATGAGAATTGCTGGCAAAAGAATTACACCCAAGCAAGTATTTTTGAAAACTACGGTCAAAGCTGAAGAATTAGGTATCAAAGCTCCTTCTCACATGACTGTTTATCGGGTTTTAAAGCCGTTAATAGATAAGAAAAAGCAAACCAAAAATATTAGGAGTCCTGGTTGGCGAGGCACACAGTTATCGGTAAAGACTCGTGCGGGAAAAGATTTATCGGTAGAGTACAGCAATCATGTCTGGCAATGCGACCATACTCGCGCTGATGTCTTGCTAGTAGATAAATATGGAGAACTTTTAAGTCGTCCCTGGCTGACAACAGTTATCGATACCTATTCTCGTTGCATTATGGGAATTAATCTGGGTTTTGATGCGCCAAGTTCGCAGGTAGTAGCTCTAGCTTTACGTCATGCGATTTTACCAAAAAACTATAGTCCTAAATACGGACTACACGAAGAATGGGGAACTTATGGTCTGCCACAGCACTTCTATACTGATGGAGGGAAAGATTTTCGTTCACCAAGTCGAGAGCAATTAGAGGCGTTGGCTAAAGTAATAGGGATTGATGCAGATAGATTAGCGCAGATGTTACCGCCTAAAGGTACAGGGATGAAATTGAGTCCAATTCGTCTATGTGCTGCTTGTTATATTGAAAATCCTTGTCATCAGATTGAATGGCAGTTTAAGCAAACCGATCGCTGTCATAAGCATCAGTTGAGACTTTTATCAGAGTGTCCGAATTGTAAGGCAAGATTTCAGATTCCTGCGATGTGGATTGATGGTTGGTGTCACAGATGTTTTTTACCTTTTTCAGAAATGAAAAAATATCAAAAGCCAATTGGATAATTTGAGAGGTAGTCAAACTTCAGTTTAAAGAAAGAAACGAAATATAATTTCAAATTAAAGATCGTAAATATTTTAATTGGGTTAGTAAATCTTTTTGATAGCTAATTGAAACTGGCATATATCCAGTAATATGAAGTAAATCATCTTTTTGAATACGATCGCGTTGCTGTTGTTCTGATGAATCGTGAATCGAACCATCGCAAAAGATAGCAATCTTAGCTTTTTGGTAAACAAAGTCTGGCTTACAGTTAGCTTCAGGTATTAGTTCTTGAGCAGAATCAGGTAATTTAATTCCTTGTTCGTAGATTGCTTTTAAAACTACTCGCTCGAATTCTGAATTAGGATCGGTTTGTTCGAGTAACTTTTGATAATGTTCAGCTCGTGATTGAGTATCTTGCTCAAAAACAACTTGACTTTGCTTTAATTGCTCTAGAAATTCGCCAATCAAATAACGATTGACATAGGGATGATCGAATTGATTGCGGTAAGAAAGTAAGCATTGATAACAGGCTTGAGCGCAGCTATCTTTAAGATTTTTAAAGTGACAGATATCTAAAGCTTCTTCTGCTATTTTTCTAAATGAAGCAGAATCTTCCAGAATTTGAGACAGCACTCCCGCACCACCTTCTGCTGCTTCCCAGAATAAAAGATATCTGCCTTTTCCGACTCTTTCTGATACCAGTTCGTTATTTTCAAGTTTGTACAAGGCTTGGATAGCTCTTTCTATAGAGTATTGAAGAGTAATAACAAAGGCTTCTGCATCTTTCTCTGGAAGACTTAGAGGTTCGATAATCAGAACGTTAGAAGTATCTTTAACCATAAGTTGAACGTTGTTATCTATTGTTTGGGTAACTCCCTCTTGTTCTTTGCTTACCCATTCGCCAGAAGTAGTATCGAGCTTGAACCCTTTTTCTGGCGATCGCGTCAAGCCTTGATTTATTCTCCAGATATCCGCAGTTTCTCCATAGGTAAGACGGAGTAACTCTGTGCCATTATTGGCTGTAATGCTGGCTACTTGTTGTTTGTCTTTAGCGTAGCGGAAATGGGTAATTAATTTATAACCATATTTAAGTCTTTCTTCTTCATCGCAGGTGATACGATTAGTTCTTCGAGCGATCGCATTATCCATCTCTAAGACTTGAGTTAGTTTAGCAGGATTACCTTTATCGTCTTGAGATAGTTTTTGTCCACAGTTAGCACAGGTATTACGAATAAAGTCTTCACCATCATGGAAATATCCGCAATGATGGCAAATAGCAACTCGATTATAAGTAACACCCTTAACAGGAATACGAGTTTTATTGACCTGATATTTATTACCTTCGTAATAAAGAACGTTAGTAGGTGCAAGTTCGCGGATGGCAATAATGCGAGGACGAGCGATAAATTCCCCTTTATCTCCTGCACGAATATATGCCCTAACTGGAAGACGGGGAAAGTTAAACCCAGGTAAGAATCCTTCGGAAGCAAAGTAACGATAGGGATAAAAGTCAAATTGCTGTTTGTCCAAAGTCCAACTAATTCTAGTTTAGGAGGAACTACAACCCCTGCTACCATCTGCTGTTGACGTTGATAAAAATATTGGTCGTGAGGGCTTCCCGCAGCAGCATAGCTGATGACAAGAGCATTTTGACCACCTCTACCAGCCCGTCCGCTACGTTGGGCATAGTTAGCAGGAGAAGGGGGAACATTACGTAAATGAACTACGCTAAGGTCAGATATATCAATCCCTAATTCCATTGTGGGAGAGCAAAAAAGAGTAGATAGTTCTCCGTTACGGAATTTATCCTCTCTATCTTTACGATTTTCGTAGTTCACTTGACCAGTATGCTCTCGCCCTTCCATTGTCTTTATGTTTTGGGCATTACTACTGTAGAAAGTTTGAAAAAATTGGTTGATTTTTCGTCCTTGTTCTTCTTTTCCTTGGAGTCGCTTACTATTGAGGACATCTACAGCCAGGCGATCGCTATGAGTTGACTTCCAGACTATTGAATCAATGCGTAATTGAATTTCATTCTTACTATTTTGCTTGAGATAGCCGTAATCTCGTAGGGTATAAATAAGTGTTGTAATTAGCTGTTGGTATTCAGTCTCGGATAAAGGAGTGTTTAACCACGACCAAGCACGATCGCTTTTTAAAAAACGCCCAATTTTACTTTGACCTGTAAGTTTGACTTGATTTCTATCTTGGGGATTTTCTTTAATAAGAGTTGCCCATTTTGAGTTGTGGAGATATTCTTGGTAGTCAAATTTCCATTTATAGTTCAAAGCTTGGGATACTTCTCGTTCAAGTTTGCGTAATTCTTCATATTGAAGTAATTTAGCATCGATTACTAATTGTTTGCGGAGATAGTCTAAAAAGGTTTTGACGACAGTGTATCTTTGTTCGGGAGTTGCTTGGAGTAAAACAGAATAGGGGTATGTTGTCCAGGCATTGCGATCGCCACATACTGCTTTTAATTCATCGTATTCGATTTCTAACAAGCCACACTGTTCTAGGTTGGGTTGGACAATACGCCATCCTCTACGCAAGTCTTCATAAAGACGATATTCAATTAATTGCTCAAAAACTCTTTGATTACGTTTTTTTCCAGGACCGAATTCTGCTGATTGTTCTGCATACTCGCTTTGGGTTAGTTCCATTTGTTGGACGACAATTGCTGCTAAATCTGAATGAGTCAACCTTTGTTTAGCTTGTAATGCGCCGTTGAGACTCGCCCGTAAAAAACTAGTTTGCACAAAATCATTAAAATGTCCTGCTTGAAGGGATGCGTCTTGACGATTATCGGTAAAACTGAGAATTTTAGCTGCTTCTGGAGAGATTGCTTGAGTTTCTTTGAGTCGGGTAACTGAAGATAAACATAGTAAAGTAGTAGAAGTGCTGCGCCCTTCGCTACTAAGACGAGCTAGTTTAGTGTATTCACTAGTTTTGCGATCGTAAACAATACAACAGTTAAGACAAGTTAGAAGTGGCTTGGGAATAAACCAGAAAGGAATTGGTTTATCTACTTTGTTATCTGGAATTGCTCCTGTTTCAATAGTGCCATTAGGATAGATATATAGTTTGTGGGGAACAAATTTTTGATATTCTTTTTTAATCGTTCTCCCGTAACGCTTTGTTTCTTTAAACCAATTTTCGGGAAGTGAATCTAGATCGCGATCGCTCCAAAGATCTGGCTCATCTAGAGTTAGATATCCCTCTTCAATATCTTCATCACCGTCATTATCGATCGCCGTAGGTAATAAAGGCGTAATTTTATCTTTATCAGTGTTGTAGCGCACCGCATAATAGTCTTGACCGCATTCACGACAAAATACTAAGGGAAACAATAAGCGATCGCCTGTAGTCTTATACTGTCCCTCTAGTGTTAAATATCTTTTCTCTTTAGATTCCAAAGTGGCGTAAACACTACCACCCTGAGAAATAAACTGATGTAGTCGAAAGGGTAAACCTCGATCTACTCGACTACTCCAAAAGAACATTTGTTTTAAAGTATCCGAACAAATTTCGGCATCGATTCCTGTAATTTCTGATAACTTTGTACTTCCATCGGAGAGAGCAATAGGAGTTCTGCGGATTAAATGACCATCTTCTTCCGTCAGACCAAAATTCATTTCGATCCAACTACTGAGTGGATGCTGCTGAAATGCTTCAGAGGATTGCTGTTCTTCAGTAGGTAATACAGTTTGCAGGCACTCTATTAATTCTTCGATGGTTGGTTGAGGTCTGATAATTGCTGGTTCTAAAGTCTCATCAATTACATTGCCTGGTTTTACTTCTACTCCAAAAAGCTTACTTGCCACATTAGCGACAGTAGCTTGACGATTAGTGCGATCGCCTTCAGTGGACATAGTAGCCGATGTTCCAATACACAAAATGGGAATATCTTTGCTTTGTTTTGCTTTATAAGAAATCTGACGTAATTTCCTGATAACCATTGCCACATCTGCGCCCTGACGACCTCTATAAGTATGTAATTCGTCTAGGACAAGATATTTTAAGACAGGAGACTGAACTAACTTTTGTTCGTGGACGCGGGATAACATTAGTTCCAGCATTACGTAGTTAGTTAAGAGGATATGAGGCGGATTATTCTGAATATCTGATTTCTGCGATAAACTTTCTTGTCCTGTATATCTAGCAACTCTAATATGAGAATCTCGACCTGAAATTTCCTTGTATTTATCTAAAAACTTTTTAAACTCCTCTTCTTGAGAGTTGATTAAAGCATTCATCGGATAGACCAAAATCGCCCTAATCCCTTTTAACTGAGGATTGCATAACAGATCGTCAATAATTGGCACAACATAACTCAGGCTTTTTCCCGAACCCGTACCAGTTGTAAGGACATAGGGTTGGCTTCTCTTAGCGCAGCGAAAGGCTTGTTCTTGATGATAGTAGAAGTTAAAGCCAGGGAAATACTTTTTACAGTCTGAATGCAGAACACCTTCATTTATTAAGGCATTTATAGCAGCACCTTGTTTGTAGGCGGGATTGATTTGAACTAAAGGATCGCTCCAAAGATAACCCTTGTCTAATTCTTGTTGGACAAAATCTGCTATACTACGATCTCGTATTTCTAAGAAACTTTCAATATAGGTACGATAATCTCCAATTACTTCATCCCTAAGCTTGAAAATATCTAAAGCCTTTTTCTCTTCGGCTTTATCTTTGAGAATGAGTTTTGGTTGAGGCTGTTTTCCTCTTCTGCGACCGCACCATTCAATTAGCTGTTGTTCCAGATTATTGCTAACAGTGTCGGAATTGAAAAGAGTTTTTAAGCGGTCGAAGTCCCAATTTTTAGGAACATTACCCAGTATTTGCTCTAACTGTTCGGCATCTAAGCTATCTATGTTAGTAGCATCCAAAATTACCATTTCTTGAGCAATAAGTGTGCTAGTAGCTGCAATCGCCTCTGGGTTTTGGGCTAATAATTCCTGAAGTTTGACTGGTAGCTTCATATCAATGGGACTACAAAAGAGGTTTAATTAAGCTCAATTTCTAGATTCAAATCAGCTTATTCCTTTATAATTCCCAATTTGACTTGGATTGTACTAAAAATCGCTTCTAAAATTTGTTTTTAAGCTTTAATGAATTTGGCACGACGAGATTTGACGATTTTAGGAGTATATAAATTTTTTCCATATTGTCCGTCAAAGCCTAGTCTGTCGTAAACGATTCCGCCAATCCCAGGGATTACCTCTCCTTCAGATGTACGCTCGTCATCTTTAGCAAAGTAAAAATATTGAAATTTCTTGTATATTTCTGAATCAAACTCGCTTTCTAGTTTTTCTTCTGCTGTGTGATACATTACTGGAGCGACTATGAATATCTTCTCAGGCTCTATCTTTTGAATTAAATTAATCAGATTAGTTTTAACTACGCAAGTACCAGAAATGATTGATTTTACCACAACTAAATAATTAATATTTTTCTTACTTGGCTCTTGGTACTTCTTAATTATTGGGGCTACTTTTAAATCTTTTATGTCGAAGGGAGAAAATCTTTCATTCCAAAAACAAGCAAAAGCTAGAGATTCAACTCGATCTTCTAAACGATCTAATATTCCTTTCGCTAAAAAATCGGCATCTTCAACAGTGCAAGCAAGATATAAACTACAGTGCCTATTTTCGATCTCAGATAAAATTGACTCGCCAAAATGAATACCAATCTCATACATAGTTTTCCTGTAAAGATTTGGCTTGATACTCTTATCTGCTAGAGTTTTCAGCAGATGGCGTATATCTGTATTAGCAAGCTCTGAATAGGTTCTAGTCATATCAAAAAAGCCTCAATATCTTCAAAAGAAGCAGGCTGGTTTTTTTTGATTAGTTCTTGAAAACGCTCAAATTTATCTGTTTCAATACTATAAGGCAAAGTACCTTCTTCCAATCCACCTCCGTACTCCCAATGAAAAAAACCTTTTGTCAAATTATAAGTAAAATTCTCTATCCCATTTAAGATATCTGCAACCTCTAAGTCGATTTGTGCCTGTTCTCGAAAGGAGCGAATGTAAGATGGCTGGCACTTTCGAGCAGTTTCTAAAATTTCTTTGACCGAGACTCCTGATTTATCCATTGATGTCCAAGCACCTAGCAATACAGTCGCAACACATTCAATTTTATCTGGATCGGGTTGAGAAAATGCACATAAATATTTTATTGCTTCAGATAGGGCGGGCAGTTGACAAATTAACCTAACTATATTTGATTGATAAGGAAAGTAAACAACCTGGCTATAATCATTGATACGTTTTGGTAGATTGTTATCTAATTTTGTCTTTAAATTGGAATCGGAGACGACCAAGTGCAGTAAAGAGTCGATCAAATTTACCTGATTTAGTTCGTATTGTTTACTGAAGTCATCTGAAATAGATTTCAGTCCATTACCCCAGGTAACGTTGTTACTATTTTTGAGTTGATAGTGCTTTCGGGGAGTATTATCATCAAAATCAACAATTAAATCATCGATAAAAGCAAGTATTTGGCTATAAAAGATGATTTGTCTATTATTTTCAATTACTTCTGGGGATAATAGGGCTAACTGGTATAAGGCGAAGAAATTTTCGTAAGTATTGCCTTTCTCATTGCTGATTCCACCCTGATTTTTTCTATTTAGATACTGAAGAACATCGTTTCCAAAAATTTGCTCAATTTGCTCTTTCTCGTACATTCGTTTCAATACTGATATGTCATAGTTCGCAGACAAGCTTATTCAGAATAACCCAATATCGACCGTATATAAATAAAAATCAGCTAATAAAGGTTTTACTATCGAACTGCTTGTTCTTGTTGATACAACCAAGATAATCGGCTTTACCAATAATATAGCCGTATAATTTTGTTTCTAATTCAGGTTGTATTAGAGGTAAGCGTTGCTTAGTCGCCCAAACTAAATGATAATATAATCGCCAATATGACATAATAATTTTGATTTATTTGCTAATAAAAAGCGTTTTATAATATTACTAAATCAGATTAAAATTGCCGAATCAAAAATTAATTTTTTTTCAAGAGAATCACTCAAGCTTAACACCATCCCTACAAAGCAATCGATTTCAATCTATTTTTGCTATCAGACAGAGAATTCATTCTCTGGCTATTTGGATATTCAGCTTATTCATTGAGATAGGAAAATAAATTTCCCGTCTTAAAGCTAAAATTTGTTTAAATAAATTAAAATTGATCGACATCAACCAAACATCTTGTCCCACGCTTCCAAAACTAATCTTTGTGTCCGATATTCCCCATATTTATTAATCTCTTTATTCTTCAATACTCGAAAAGTTTTACTCGAAAAATCTTCACCATAAACATCAGCAGGATCGAGAATGTAACGCAGTTCATCGCGAGTAAGTCCATAAAGTTTGGCGTAATATGCGTCTAATTCTGCTCTTAATATTGCTCTTCTTTGTTCATCCCAAATAAATGGTTCGCCGTCATAACCCATATCTTTAGCAAAGGGTTGCATATCCCAGGCGGTGTAAACTAATTCCAGAACACGGGTGCTGATGAATTTGATATCTTCTTCAGTGTAGGTTTCTGGTGGAATGACAGGAAGTTGTTTAACTATGAAAAAGTTTAAATTTACTCCTCCTGTTTTTTGTTTGGCTATATAATCAAACACTAAACTATTCAAATTACTAAGCAAGCAAGAAATCAGCTTTTTATTTAATTTATTTGTAAGAATTAAGGGCATTGAATTACCAACGCCACAAAAAGGTAGAAACGAAGCAATAAAAGTTCTAGAATTAGTGGGACTTGTGACACTCTTAAATCCAATAAAATATTTTCGGTTCGAGTCTGACAATCTATTTTCGACTTCAGATTTAGATACCCAAAATTGAGAATTTACTGAATACTTTGGATCGATATACTGTGATAGTTCAGTTTCTTTAGGCTGTGCGCTACGTTGCTTATTATTTGGATTGACTATAATATCTGCTGCACGATGATCGAAAGCTTGAACCATCTTGCCTTCATACAAGGGAAGTAAATTATTACCAGCCTCATTTTTAAACAACCCACTATCATTTGACATATGAAACATAGCCATAAACGAAATACCCCAAGGGTTACTATCTGTTTTCTCATTTTCCAAAACAGGTACGCGCTGATAGATTTTTTTGGTTAATTCGGCATCAGTGCGACTGCGAAATACGGGGCAAGTTAAGGTATTGGGATTGATTAAAGCAATATCTTGGGGTGATAGTTGGAAAACTCGCGCATCATTTTCTATTTGTTTGGGTTGGGTCAAAAAGAATGAGAAATTAGTTTGCTGTATGGCTTGCTTACTCATTCCCAACAGAGAAAATTTATAGCTACGATGAACGGAAGCAAATATGGCTTCTCGATTTTCAAAATCATAAAGACTTGCTAAATTTTGCTTTTGAATTAAATCGCCAAAGAAGTTTTTACAAGTATCATCGGTAGCAATACCAGTCGGAACGATTATTCCTACTCTTCCTGTGGGCGAAATAAGGTTTCTAGTAGTTTCGGCAAACACGCTGTAAGTATTTATATCTCCTCTAGAAGTTAAGGGACATCTATCTGACTCTCTCAGAAACTTACTGCTAGCATCAGCATCATGTTTGGCATCTTCAAATTCTTGTAATAACTGAGGATTAGTAGTTGCTAACTTGTTAATTAATTTAGTTCTGGCTGCTTTATTTTGAGCATTAGCAATCGCACTATGTTTAGTTGCAAAAAACTCTTTTTCTTGTAATTTAATCCGTTCCCAAGGTGGATTACCTAATACACAAGAGAAACCGCCATTTTCAAATACTTCGGGAAACTCTAACGCCCAATGAAAAAACCGCTTTTCTTTAGCTAATTTATTCGCAGCATCTACTATTGTTTCAGTTGTCCAGTTCCCTTGTAACAATTGAAACAATGTCGAAGAAGTAGGCAATAATTGTAACTTTTGTTCCGTTAAAGGGGTAAAAAAGGCTGCCGTCCACAGATTACAAGCAGAAGCATCACGCCACCAAGGATTATCGGATTTTTCTTGTCTAGTATCTCGATATCGCTGTTGTTTGTCTTTGATATCGCCTGTTTTGTCTTCTGGTAATTGCGCGATCGCACTTTGAGTTTCGCCGTAATGCGATCGCTGTTCTTCTAAATTATTGAAGGAAATAATAAACTGATTTTTATTCTGGCATTGCTGTTTATTCTCTTTTTTAATCTGTGTCGCAGTAGCTTTATTGTCTCCAGTAACGGCTTTATAAGCATTATCGGGAATACCGTCAGTCAGACAATCTAATACCCCAACTAACGAGTTCCCGCATTTAATCCGATGATCGAGGAAGCTAAGGGGTTTACCGCGATTAAATCCTTCAATCCACAAAGCTACTTTGCATAAATCGACGGCAAGGGGATTGAAATCCACTCCATAAATGCAGTGTTGAATCACATCGCGTATGGCTGCGCTAATGGGTTCAACTCCTGGTTGACTTTCTCCAGTGCGTACTTTGGCTAATTCCTTACCAATACGTCTAGCTGCTGCCAGAAGGAAATGCCCCGAACCACAAGCAGGATCGCAGACAGTTAAACTGAGTAATGCTGTTTCCTGTTCGGCTTTGGTATTAGCTTCTTTCAACCTCTCTTCAATTACAGGTTCTAGTGCAGTTTTAATCAACTGTGCCACCAATTCTGGGGGAGTATAGTAAGAACCAGTCGTTTTGAGATCGCTTCCCGTAACTAGCTTAAACTGATAAATTCCGTCATATTGTTCGATCCTGGGCGAAAAATCGAGCAGCGATTCATATACGCTACCTAATTCCTCAACATCTAAAGCTGCATAATTGACTCTCCGCAGTTGTCCTTTATTGGTATAAAGAGATAATCGACGAATAGCTTGCAGCAGATCGTAATTATTGATCGCGCATTCTCGGATACTATCCAGTACTATTGAACCAAACAAGTCGCCATTGAGAGGAGATAAACCCAATATTTCCCCGCGCCAATTTTCGTCAAAGATATCAAAAGTTACTCGTAACCCATTCCAGAGATCGGGAAAACCTTCACGACGATAACTAGGGCGTTCGGCTAGTATTCTCAGGCGTTCGATACTGTAAAATTCGTTGTATATTCTTGCTTTTTCTACATCATCCCCAATTAAAAGAATATTCCGCGACTCCGCTACCATCAGAAACAGCAAGCGATAAATTAATAGCAACAACTGACGATAAAAATCTTTATCTGTTAACTCGCCACTAGCAATCTTGTCTCGTAAATCCTGATTCTTAGGATGCTGTAAAAAGCCCATTCCTAGTAGCTGTAAAGCTTGTTCTACGCCATCTCTCAAGCGATCGCGTACTCTTCCACCCTGCTGTAAAGTCTGCTGGTGATAGAACTCTAGTAAACACTTATCCGCATCTTCCATGCCCTCTGGTAAGCGAGTACGGTGGAAAAGACGATAAAATAAGCCAAACTCGGCATAGTTTTCGTTTTTGAGTATTTGCTCTAGATCGAACTCAACGTAAGTAAGTCGAGTCATTAATGAACAATCTCTTAACAACCGCCACTGCGAACCATTGGTAACAATTCCCCAAAGGTGTTCGGTGCAGTTAAGATATTCCTGCATCAAGGCATGGGCAGATAGTCTGGGTTTGCCAATTCGTTCCTCTAAGCGCAAACGACTACCGATAATATGAATCGGTGGCTTATTCTCTCCCGCATCCGCACGATGGGAAATAGCGAAAGTCTGTCCCTCCACGATCTCCGCTTTGGCTTGATATTCTGGCTTGTATCCCAAAGATTCCAATAAAGGAACAGCCCAATATTCTCTGGTTAAGCTCGTACCAGTCTCAGTTACAGCTAATTTCGCCAGTCTTCTTTGAAACGCAGCCCAGTAAGTTTTCGCATCTCCCCAGGCGATCGCAATTTCATCTTCTAATTTATTGGTTTGAGTAATACCAAAGTCTTTGGGAGTTTGTCCTTTTAATTCATTGCTTAATAATTCCGTAGTCAAATCGAAAGTAATTAAATTCCCCTCAATCTGAATTCCTGTAAAAGTAGACATAATATTTGATTTGAATAAAAAATAAATAGATAGCCCCGAAATAAATTTCGAGTCTCATAGCGGACGGGCGCGGTCTTGCGAGACAGTCCGTTGCGCGGGTTCCCCGCGTTGAAGGAACTGTCGAGGGCGGGGGTCACATGCGGCTCACGCCTTTGTCCCATAAGCGACCCGTTCAAGAAGCTGAAGCCAGTCCAAGCTGACTAAAAAAGAAAATACGAACTTATGAAAACAAGTTCTAGCTTTCAGCCAGGAAATTTATTTCCTGACTAACTGAGATTAAAATCATTCAGGCAACAGATAATAAACTCCCAAAACATCCATCGGTAATTGGGGTTTAACCTTTACCTGTCCTTCCTTGGTAATTGCTCTAACTCGTCGGTGGGAATCCTTTAAGGCTTCCGCCCTTTCTTCGGCAAACTGGTTTAGACATACTTCTAAATCCGATAAGCTCGACAACAATCGTTCCATTGATAGTTGCTTTCTAGCAAAAGAGAAATCACCCGTCGGTTCTACTTTTGTCATTAACTCTAAGGTTTCCTCTTGAGACAACCATTGCGGATCGCTGAACGCACCTGTAAAACCTCTAATTAAACATTCTTCAACAAGCAAGTCTGAATGTTTGGGGCTTTCTAGTAGGTGTCGTAAACGTAGCAAAACAATAGCAGTAGGTTTATTTACGGCATTAGTAACAGTTACTCCACATCTAGCAGCCGTTGGCTTTTTATTTGTAGAAATCGCTTCTTCTAATAAATGTCTCGCCAATCCTTCAACCAGGGGATGATTACGTCCGATGTATTGCATCCCTTCTGGTGCAGGAGAGACAAAAGTAATTGATCGCGGTCGATCGCCTAAAGTCGAGCGCAAACATTGAGGAACAGTTGATAAATACCAACCCTTCTTTTTCTTGGTTAGAGGAGTATTCAAACGCTCACAAGCATTTCTGACAAAATGTTCTACTGTTTCCTGATTGCCTAAAATGCGATCGCTTTCTTCTAATTCCCGTTTAACTTCCTCTGGTTTAATTGCCCGTTGTGCAAAACGAGTACGATTTTGTTTTTCCCTCTCTACTGCCCTATCCCAGCTTTGATTGACTTCAACTACAGGAGCTTCCTTGAGTACTAGATCCAAGGTTAGCTGTTCGACTTCGGGAGGAAATAAAGATAGTTGCTTGGCTTCAACTTTCTCAAACAAAGACTTAAATACAGCCTCTTGTACCGTGTTGCTATCCATTGGTACAGGAACGGTAATACCCAAGGCGCGGTGAATCTTAACCGCTTTGCGAATTAAGACATCTAATACTGCCCCGTCTACTGGATTATCTTGTCCGTAAAGCAGAATGCACTTAACCTTGGCAGCAGATTGCCCATAGCGATCAATCCTTCCTTCCCTCTGTTCTAATCTATTAGGATTCCAGGGGAGATCGTAATGAACCGCAGCCGTAAAGTGTTCTTGGAGGTTTATTCCTTCACTAAGGCAATCAGTAGCTACCATGACTCTCTGGGAATATTCTTTTAATTCATTCAGTCGAATTTCCCGTTCATCTTCCGACTGTTCTCCAGTGATAGGAATAACTCGAACCTGGCTATTTTTCTTCTTCTCAAATTTACCTTTGAGGGCATCAGCTACATAATTAGCTGTAGCAATGTAGCGACACCAGATGATCGGGTTGTACCCTTGTGCTACTAAATCTTGAACTAAACTAATAAGCTTTTGTAACTTAGTATCTTGTTTGCTTCCCTGTAATGCTTCTGCTGCTTTAACAAATTCCCTTAACTTTCTTTTTTGAGATTCACTATAGGTTTGTTTGACATTTTCTACTACCGAAGCAGGAACAACATCAATAACTCGTTCAGTTTCCGTAGAGTCATAAATTTGATTAGCAGCCAACTCTTCATCTATTTCCTCAATCGCATCGAGATCGCTCTCTTTACTAAGCTGACGGGATAAAGTTGCGATCGCAGCAGCAGGAGAAGACATTACACAGCGTATAATTGCTAATGCCGACCAATATCTACCCCGACGTTGAGCATGAGAAAGATTTTCATCATTGTCTTTAACTAATCCTCTAGCTAGGTTATAGACTTGCTCGAACAAAGTGCGATATTCCTTAGATAGCTTGTAAGCACATTCAAGAGATTCCCGTTCGGGAAAAGGGGTTTCATTACCTAACCAAGTACGAACATCCGCACGGCGACGCTGTATGAAATGACAAGCTAATTCTTTACGCTTAGATTCACTCAAATGGTCGAGTTCGTAATTCTCAAATTCTGGCTCAACCAAGCCCAAAAGCGACTCAAAGGACGCAGAGATACCACTATGGGGAGTAGCTGTTAGTAAAATTAAGTGACGCTCTTTGCTCTTTTTTCTCAGCAATCTGTCTAACTAACTGATATCTCTGCTGTTGATTAGCTCCTTCCTTATTCTTATTACTAGCAGTATGTGCCTCATCTACAATTACCAAGTCGGGGCAATGAGTTAAAAAACTTGCCCGACGGCGATCGCTTTTGGCATAGTCAAGGCTGACAATAATATGAGGAAAGTAACTAAACTAAATACATGACTATCACCAGAGGGTAATTCTCGTTCAAGCTTACCAACTGTACCCGAACGAATTACTACGGCATCAATATGAAACTTCTGTTTTAATTCCTGTTGCCATTGGTCGCATAATTGAGGCGGACAGAGTACAGCTAAACGTTTTACTTCCCCGCGATCGAGCATCTCACGGGCAATCAGTCCAGCTTCTACTGTTTTCCCGATACCAACATCATCAGCAATTAGCATCCGCACTGTTTCTAACCGCAAAGCCATCAAGAGTGGTACGAGTTGATAGGGACGAGGACTAACCGATAAACGACCCAGACAACGAAAAGGTCCCGCGCCACTCCGTAAACTTAATCTTGCTGCTTCTAGTAACAACTGACCAGCAATATGGTCTTGTAATGCTTCCGCGTTAGGGAAAGGAAATTGTGCGCCTTTAATATCTTTTTCTAAAGGCAAGAAAATGCCACAAATTTCCTCTTCATTACCTGCGAGTGGACGCAAACGAATAATATCAGATTTATCCGATGGCAAAACTACCCAAGTGCGATCGCGACAAGCCACAATCGACCCTGGGGAATACGTAATATTCATAATATTAATTAAATAAAATTTAAGAGAAAAGATTTATTTACTTTTCCCTTATTTACTTAAGCTTTTACTTAGTCACGACTAACCTGGTTTAGCTTGATTTTGAATATATTTATTTAAAACCCCAAATATTTTTTAGTTTTTTTACTTAAAACAAATTACGTAAGTAAAGCCTAGAAACAGCTTTATTAGTAAAAATATTTTCCTGCCTCTGAATGCAAGTGTAGCTTTTACTTTTACAACATGAGATGGGAGTAAATAGCTAAATTTAATCACTTATTTCTCTTGTACATATACTGATTTATTTAAATACGCAAAGCTTAGTTTTAAATACAATAGTGTCTTGTAATTATTTTTAAAAGATGTTATGTATGAAACTATTTTAACTATTTTAATGTGCATATATACCATACATTTAGCGCAGTTACGTATATTCTTCCATAGCAAATAGTATTTATTATCTCTGCTTAATATGCCCGTTTTATTAACTAATTGATATTACATAGCTTCTCAAATTAAGCTAGCTACGGAAAATATCGCTACAGTGGAGATGAAAAATTTGCTAGTTGTGCAAATGGCAAACGACATCAATGGCAACAATCGAACTCCCATAAAGTAGGAATTTTGAATTTTGTACGACAATTAGGGCATTTAGAAATAAGCTTTAACTTGTGGCGATAAGCCTGGGGCATCCTAAAGGATACCGCTTCGCATATGGTTTCGCTACGCATTTCCAAACTAATTGCAATTCTTACTATCTCAAAAATAACTCAATCAATTTAACCGATTATCCTTTTCGATAATAAATCGTGAATATTATCCAACCAAATCGGAATTATAGCTTGTCCCTTATCCAGTAAAGAGATCGCTTTTTCTCTGTTAAACTTTTCCAAGACGAGCGATCGCTTGTTTTCATTCCAACACAACATCCATTGTTTTTTACTATTGCGATCGGCATAGCCCAAATCTGTTTCAACTACTTCTTTTAATCCTCTAGTCGCCTCACTAAAGCTTAATCCAACAGATAACAAGTATTCCATGATTGCCAGTTGCACCACATCAGACTGGGAATAGTAAATACTTCTTCCAGTACCCGTTCCCTCAATAGTAGGTACGACAACACCCTTCTCACGCCAATACTGTAACTGACGCAAAGAACACCCAACAATTTCTGCTGCTTGCTTACTTGTAAAGAAATTTTCACCCATAGAAAAAATTTTACAGAAGCCTGGTAATATACATATATGGTTTTATTAGACATATATGTTAAATATGAGCCAAATTACTATTCAATGTCGCTTAGTCGCATCAGAACCTACACGCAAACTTTTGTGGGAATTAATGGCAGAAAAAAATACGCCACTAATTTCATCGAGACTTTGAACAATGGCAGTCTGATGGGAAACTACCTAGAACTTTAGTCAGCGACTTGTGCAAATCTCTGAAGGATGACCCTCTCTATGCAGAACAGCCATCTCGGTTCTATCTATCTGTAACTAAGTTAGTTAACTACATCTACAAGTCTTGGCTCAAACTACAACAGCGCAGGAAGCAAAAGCTAGAAGGACAAAAACGTTGGTTGTTGATGCTCAAAAGTAATACCGAACTACTAAGAGAATGCGAATGCAGTCTTGATATCTTGCAAAGTAAAGCCAAAGAAGTTTTAAGCGGTGTAGAAACAGCGATCGCCAAAGCTGAGAGGAAATCTAACAAAAAAGTACCAAAAAAATCATCGCTTCTATTCGATATGTACGATGAGACTAACAAAGATGATGTTTTTACTCTCTCTGCAATATGTTACTTACTCAAAAATGGTAGTAAACTACCCAAACCAGACAAACTAGAAGATAAGAAAAAATTTGCTCAACGTCGCCGAAAAGTAGAAATCAAAATCAAAAGGCTTAAAGACCAATTAGAAAGCAGTCGCCCTCACGGAAGAGATTTAACCAGCGAACAATGGCTAGAAACTTTACTCACTGCTGCTACAACTGTTCCCAAAGATAATAAAGAAGCTCGTGTTTGGCAGGATATACTGCTTACCAAACCCAAAACTATCCCTTTTCCCATCACCTATGAAACTAACGAAGATCTAAAGTGGCATAAAAATGAAGCAGAACGTATTTGTGTGCGTTTTAATGGCTTGAGCGAACATACATTTCAACTATATTGCGATCGCCGACAGCTACACTGGTTTCAACGCTTTCTAGAAGACCAAGAAATAAAGAAGAAGGGCAAAGATAGCCACTCTAGCGGTTTATTTACTCTGCGAGCGGCAAATCTAGCCTGGAAAAAAGATAAGAAGAAAAACACAGGTAAACCTTGGAACGATAACCACTTAATTCTATTCTGCACTGTAGATACAAGATTTTGGTCGTTAGAAGGAACTCAAGTAGCTAGAAGAGAGAAAGAGGAAAAGCTACTTAAAACCATTACTAATATGAAGGAAAAAGTCGATTTGACAGCGAATCAGCAAGCTTTTGTAAAGAAACATTCTACGTTAGCTAAATTACAAAATTCATTCCCTCGTCCCTCTCGAAAACTATATCAGGGCAAAGACCATGTAATTCTTGGCGTGGCGATGGGTTTAGAGAAACCTGCAACAGTCGCCATTGTTGATAGTAAGACAGGTAAAGCGATCGCATTTCGCAGTATTAAACAATTACTAGGTAAGAACTACAGACTACTCAATCGCCAAAGGCAGCAGAAACAAGTCTTGTCCCATTTACGGCATAAAACCCAAAAACGAGCTGCTGACAATTCACGAGGGGAATCTAACTTAGGAGAATACATAGATCGATTAATCGCTAAGCCGATTGTCGAACTAGCTAAAAAATATCAAGCAAGTGCGATCGCCGTTCCTAAAATTGAAGACATAAGCGAAATCGTCCAAAGTGAAATTAAAGCCAAAGCAGAAGCTAAAATTCCTGGCTATGAAGAAGGACAAAAAAAATATGCCAAGCAGTATAGAATCAACATCCATAATTGGAGTTACGGTAGATTAATCGAAAATATCACGACTGAGGCTAGTAAATTAGGTATTGCGATCGAAGAAGTTAAACAACCTGTCCGTGGAAGCCCGATTGAAAAAGCGCGAAATATAGCGCTCGCTTTGTATAATAAAAAGAATCAGGCTTAGTTGTTTTTATTTAATCCGCACCTAGATAATTACATAATCTTCAACAGTGCCGCAGTTCATGTTTTTACCTCTGTACTGTGAAAAATGAGGGTTAGTTTGATTATTGAAAAATGATCCTGCTTTCTGACCCTGGTAGCTGCTCATCCTGATGCTGCTGTCTTCGACAGCAATTTTGTTATTAACTTCTGCCAATGATGAAAAATTGAAAGAGATCAAGGTAACGAATATTGTGTTGTTGTCAATTTATCAATCTATTCAAATACCAATCGCGCCGTAGTCCAAGTTTTATTAAACCTCTGTGTTGCGAAAAATATGGGTTAGTTTGGTTATTGTCAAAAATAATCTTGCTTTCTGACCCTGGTAACTGCTCGCCCTGATGCTGCTGCTAATTTAATTAGTGGGAATAAGGTGCGCTCCCAGCAATATGGATATGGGTTTACTATAGTAGTGGTTACTGAATCATCTTCGAGCAAGAAGAAATAAAATCTACTTTGAAGTAGATTTATTTGAAAGCAAGTCTCTCTATCCCCATTGTCTTATTTGTGAAAAGACAAACAATTTGTTAAATGTCGTTTATTTCGTTAAGACGACACTAATTTGTTACCGATGACAAATAATTAGTTAATGTACAGTTATGCAGTCACAACATCCCAAAAAGACTTTTGTGACAGCGAAGTGGGGGTAGGGAGACTTGAACTCCCACGACCTTTTACGGTCAACGGATTTTAAATCCGCAGCGTCTACCAATTCCGCCATACCCCCTGGTATGAATTCTGCTAAAAAGTCGCTTTTTTTACCAAAGACTAATATATCATATAGTATTGAGATATTGAGTGCAATTTAGGGTTTAAAATAATTAAATCGAGATAAAAGCCAAAGTTTACTAGTGTTTTTAAGTATATTTGTAACTACTCAGGTAGTTCAAAAAAAACAGGAAGTCGACCAGAGAAAGCCTGTGTAGGAACTTCAGGAAGATTAAAATTTTGTTTTCTGGCGGTTGGAAGAAAAGAACGTATATTGGCGCAAGTCTCGGTGTTGACAACGAAAGCAACCAGAAATTTAAAGTACTTTTTCGCTACGACGAGCGCTAGGGCAGCGTACATGCGGGGAGTACCCCTTTGTTTTGTTAAGTCAGCATACATGCGGTTAAAGCCTTTGTCTTGCGTCTAGATGCAGACAGTCCTTTCTGCCGAAGCGGGGTCGCACCGCAAATTCTTTGAAGGCAAAGCCACAGAACATCTCTTAGGAGAGAGAATATTACCAGAACAACTTAGCTAATTTATCGACTGCTATAGATGCTTATACTCAACGAATGGGCATCGAAGAAGCGATACAGCGCGCTCTTGGTTGGAAACCAACCAAGAGCGACACAGAGCCTATCGGCTCCTAGTCCCTTCGCGACTAGGAGCGCGAATGCGCCGTTCAAGACAATGTTTAGAGATTTAAAATTAGGTGGCTATAATTTGGAAGTTACTCAAGTTAGCAATCGCCGTCTAATTTCTACAATTATTTTAATTGCTCTTGCTTACTTTATTTCTATTTTGTCAGGGCAATTTATCCCTCTTCTGTCAGACTCCGAATTAAAACAGTAGAAAATAAGGCGATTTATCCAGAAAGAGGCAGTGTTTGAAGTTGATTGATGCTATCAATTAATTTATGTAATCCTAGTAATAAAGAAGAATTGGGAAATATCTCTAGCCAGGGAAAAATCAACCATAAGAGAAGGCTTGGTTGAATCAGAAGACGGACATTATTTAAGACATGCTTCCATCCTATTTGATGATTCCATTGTGGATGAGAAGTCCAATC
>JBBSPC010000095.1:0-20091 GCA_038259125.1 Chroococcales cyanobacterium
GAATTGAGTTATCCATTCTGGCAACCACAGTCGATTTTACCTGTTTATCATCCCAAAGTAGTCATAGTTTGACAACCACGCTATATCTGGTGTCTACCACGGCAATTCCGATAGAGCCTGATAGTTTTTATTCCAGAATGTCAGGAATGCCTTGGTGGGTGGAAATAAAAACTACTATTCCTTTTTGCATCTATTATTTTGGTTCCTTCCATTGTAAAAAAGCAGCACGACTTTTCCAGTCTGGCTACATTGAGGATTTAGTTCAAGAAAAAGCCCACGGAATTACCGTTGAAATTAAACGAATGCAGCCCGAAATGTTGACTATCTGTGAAGATTAGTAGTGCAGTAAAGGGCTTCGCCCCAGCTATTAGCTTTTTGATAAAAATTAGGCGATCGCTCATAAGCAATATTAACTAACTAAGCTAGTAATCTAGTTTAGTTAGTACTATGACCGCTCTCAAACTTGATGGCAATACCTACATCCCTACAGAACCCACCTTAATCCCTCAATGGGCCTGCGTTAAAAATGAATCGAGAATTCCCACTTTAACTCTCAAAGATGATGATATTTTTTTGGTGACAGATACTTTGGGTAATATTCCTGCTTGTTTACCCGAAGAAGGTGCGAGTGTCGGTTTATTTTGTCAGGATACTCGTTTTTTGAGTCGTTTAGAGTTACAGATTGAAAGTCAGTCACCGATTTTACTCAGCAGTAACGCTCGTCGCGGCTTTTCTCTTTCTGTTCTTTGTGCCAATCCTTATTTAGAAGAACAACAAATTGGAGCAGAAACGATTGGAATCAAACGAGAAATGGTAATCAATGGCGGACTGTTTGAAGAACTGACAATAACTAATTACAGTACTAGTTCAGTCAGTTTTGAGCTTAGTCTCAGTTTTGATGCCGATTTTGTCGATCTGTTTGAAATTAGAGGCTCGAAACGTAAAGAGCGTGGTAAATTATTGCGTTTAACGTCTATAGAAGAAAATAATGAACTGGAAGCTGTTGAGGAAAATAGCTTAGAATCTAATTTGTCAATCGACCAACGGTCAGAGTTACGAGATTTGTCCTCGGATAAAAGTCTAGAAAAGCAAGCCAAATATGAAAATACGCTAGATTCGTTTGAAAGTGAAGCAACCCTTAAGCAGACAAAATCCACAGCAGTACAAACATCAGAAGATTTAGTTTTAGCTTATCAGGGTCTAGATGGGGCAATTATGGAGTCCCGCATTCAATTTTCCTCTCAACCGCCTGACTATTTTAAAGGTCACACCGCTATTTGGAAAATTAATTTAGATTCTCACCAATCTATAGACCTGAGCTATCGCGTGCAGTTGTTCTCTAATGGTCGTTCTACTTCCAAAGTAGGTATGTCAATGACTTTAATGCAGGCAAAAGCAGCAGAGTCGATGGAACTGCAAGAATGGCAGCAGCAGGTGACAAAAATACACTCTGACAACAGTACCTTTAATCGTTTAATCGAGAGGGCAGAGCAAGATATTTATCTGTTGCGTCAAAGTTTTGAGGATAGAAAAGTTTTATCGGCAGGAATTCCTTGGTTTGCAACTTTGTTTGGCAGAGATTCGATTATTGCAGCTTGGCAAACGCTGATCCTCGATCCCACAATTGCTAAAGATACTTTGATTGTTTTGGCTCAATATCAAGGCAAAGCTGAAGACCAATGGCGCGAAGAAGAACCAGGCAAGATTCTTCATGAATTGCGCTCGGGAGAAATGGCGCGCTGTGGAGAAATTCCTCATACCCCTTACTACGGCACGGTAGATGCAACGCCCCTCTGGCTAATTCTCTATGCCAAATATTATGATTGGACTAGCGATCGCCATACTCTCGAACATTTGTGGGAAACTGCCCTCTCGGCAATGGATTGGATCGACCGCAAGTGTCAACAGACGGGCTATCTAACTTACCAGCGTCATTCCCCTAGTGGTTTACTCAATCAAGGTTGGAAAGATTCTGGAGACTGCATTGTCAATCGCCAAGGGCAATTAGCAACAGGAGCGATTACCTTATGTGAGATTCAAAGCTATGTTTACGCAGCAAAAATGCATTTGAGTGCGATCGCCAAGCTGATGAAAAGAAACGATTTAGCTACCAAATGGCATCAAGACGCACAAAAACTTAAAAGTCGATTCAATCGAGATTTTTGGCTTCCTAAGCTAGGTTACTGTGCTTTAGCCCTAGATGGTGCAGGAAAACCAGTAGATAGCATCACCAGTAATCCAGGTCATTGTCTGGGTTCGGGAATTCTAGAGCCAAGAAAAGCGATGAACGTAGCCGAAAGACTAAGAGCGCCAGATATGTTTAGTGGTTGGGGTATTCGTACCCTCAGCAATCTATCTCCGGCATATAATCCGATGGGCTATCATGTTGGTTCAGTTTGGCCTCATGATAATGGAATTATTGCCTTTGGTTTACGGGCTGCTGCCAGAGAATTTCCTGAAGGTTCTGCTGGCTTAATCGAGCAAAGTCTGGAAGTGGCAACGGGAATTTTTGAAATGACTTTTCAGCAACCCTATTTACGACCACCAGAACTGTTTTGCGGTTACGAACGCATCGAAGAAAATACCCCCGTGCGCTATCCCGTGGCTTGTTCTCCTCAAGCGTGGGCAACAGGTACGCTATTTCAGCTATTGCAGGCGGTACTCAATCTTATCCCCGATGCGGGTAACAATTACGTGCGTGTCATCGAGCCAGTTTTACCTGAATTTCTCAATCGTCTCTCGCTGCACAATCTCAAAGTAGGTTCAACCTTACTTGACTTAGAATTTGAGCGAACGGGCAATACTACAGCCTGTCGAGTAGCAAAAAAACGGGGCAATCTGACAGTGATATTTGAAGCTTAAAATTTTCGACTTCTGTACAGTAAGGGCAGTTAATAATTCTCATTCCTCATCCTCTTCTAGAACCCAACAAGCGCATAAACTCACCTTGCACTAAGCGATAACATTCACAAGAAGTTGCTTCTAATTCATGCTGATTGAGAATTGTAATCATGCCACGCCTATAGCGAATCATACCTGCTTGCTGGAGTGTCCCTGCTGCTACGCTAACCCTCGAACGGCGTGTGCCTAACATATTGGCAATGAACTCTTGAGTTAAGGGCAAATCGTCACTTAGGACACAATCTTGAACCGATAGCAACCAACGAGCAAGTCGTTCTTCAATGGTATGTTGACGATTGCAGGCAGCACTTTGAGAAACCTGGGTCAACAGTGCTTGTGTATATAACAACAGCACATATTCTAGTTTTTCACCTCGCTGAAATTCCCTCCGAAGTACATCGGCAGAAAGCTTCATGGCAGTACCAGGAATCTGGACAATAGAACGACTGCTAGTAGAATGACCTCCTAAAATAACGGGAAGACCAACCATTCCTTCGTTGCCAATTAAGCCAATTTCAGTAGTTGAGCCATTTTCCATAATTGAAACTAAAGAAATCATCGCTCGATTAGGAAAATATACCTCTGTAACTGTTTCTCCAGGCTCTTGGAGAATTGTACCAATGGAGAGATCTACTGGTTTAAGATCGGGAATTAAACGCTGATATTCAATCTCAGGTAAAGCTGCTAATATTTGATTGATTGGTTGATGTATATTTTCAGACATGGCTATAAATTGAAATTCATTTAATTAAGAAAATTCAATTTTAAAAAAGAGTATAAAATTCAACCTTGAAAAAACTAAATTACTGGACAGCTTCTACCAGTTGTTAGCCGTTGAAGTTATCAATAATTAATAGCGATCGCAGAAGTTGCTAGCGAAGAGCTTGTGCGATCGCCATCTTGATACTTAACTAATAATCCATCAAATCGACAAAAAAGTCAGTACGGTATCGGACTACAGACTGTGAATTTAATTAATGTCTATGCTATTTGTGGGAAGAGATTTTTGATGATGAGCTTAATAACTTTCAGCTTCTATCTTTTTCTCTTTTTTTTCTAATTCACATCTGATGTATTTTATATTGTCTTAAGTGTCGATCAATTAGACAATACTAAATACAGTTTGCCAAAACAACACAGTAGAATGACAGCATAATTTGTTTTGTCAAACGATTTCAAATTTAAGTTTGTAATCTTACTGGGAAGAATTTATGAGTCGCCTAAAATTATTTCTGTTTATAATACTCATCGGCGTGTTAATGATTGTATTTGTTCAAAATAGAGAACCTATAGCTCTCAAACTGCTTTGTGATGACGTTAATAATCAATATTGCCTTTATCAGACTCCTCAATTACCGCTTGCAGTTTGGATTGGCTTATTTGCTTTGGGAGGAATGCTAACTAGCTTATTGAGTCAATTTTTTAGTCGCTTTAGCTATTCAGGTTTAGGTAAAAGAAAAACTGCCAACGATCTCTACCCTGAAAGACCAAGCTGGGTCGATCAAAATAGCCAAGAACAATATGCTGTTGATTCAACTCAGACTAAAGATACCCAAAATAAATTTACTGAAGTTAAGACTTATGAAGCTTCTCAAGAACCACAAAGCGTAGAGCGATCGGGGTCTAATTATTCTTACAAGTATCGCCCAGCAGATAAATCTTACGATCGGCAAAATAATTCTAAAAACAACTCAATTGATTTAGACAAAGATACCAATATTGCTCCTGATAAGGATGATGAAGACTGGATCTAAGAACATTTAGCCAAAGCAGCAAATCGCTCCCTAGATTCTTGTTTAACTATGCCCAGCATAGTAGCCTGCTGCAAATCTATAAATGCTTCTAAATCTTCTAGTTCATACTTGTTTCTCAGCATCAGCTTGAGCTTTTCTTCTGCTTCTAGCGTTAAGTAACCTGTATTTAAAGCCTGTTCTGCAATTTTACTGATCATCCCCATGACTGACTTTTAACTCCTCATTGATATTAATTTTATTAAAAAATTACTAAGATATTTTTTGTAAAAAGTATTGTGATTGTTGTAGGCTTATAACCGTATTATTTAATAACTTTATTGATTCATCATTAAATTTTAGTTAAAGCTGGGTGTTTATTCTGTAATCTCGATCACGTTCATCTAAACACTTATGTAGCAAATATAATAAGTTGGTAAAGCAACCAAGTATTTGATGAAGTAGATGAAGAAATATAGGCTAGTTATCTTTTTTTACTGATTCATAATTATTGTTTGGTCACAAATCAAGACTATTTTTAAAATTCGAGTCAAAAAACACGCTTATATTAAGCGATTACAGACTTTTATTATATTATTTTGATCGGTAATTCTACTTATTATTATGGCTTTAAAGTTATGGAAATGAAAAATTAATACATAAAAGATAGTAAAAACCACTGAATCATTGATAATCTGGTTGACAATTAGAGATTAACTAGTAAAAAACACTCTTCTGGGCAAAAATGAGTAATTTATTACAGGGTTTGAATGTTTATCTAATAGGCATGATGGGTTCAGGGAAAACAACTATTGGTAAATGTTTAGCCCAAGATCTTAAGTATCGTTTCGTAGATACAGACAAAACCATAGAAGCGATCGCCAAAAAGCCAATTTCAGCAATTTTCCAACAAGAGGGAGAACTCTATTTTCGTGAATTAGAAATGAGGGTTTTAGCCGAATTTTCTGTCTATACACGTACCGTTGTATCTACTGGAGGGGGAATTATTCAAAAACAGCTTAACTGGAGTTATCTACGCCATGGTTTGATTATTTGGTTGGACGTAGATGTAGAGATACTAAAAAAAAGATTAGCCAAAGATGAAACTAGACCACTGGCTGACAAACTAGAATTATTGCTAGAGACTCGTCGTCCTCTTTATGCCCAAGCAGACATTCAAATTGCGATCGCTAAAGAGCAGCCTCCCTCAGAAATATCGGCTCAAATTATGGAGACTATTCCTACTGTTTTAAAGCCAAAAGTAAAAAATGTCACTTTGTAAGTAATGGCTAGCCAGTAGCATAGCTAAATATCTTTAATCTCGAACAATCACAACTATATGGTTAACGAAAAGAAATATCTCCAAGAAGCAGCAGCTAACCGTGTTCACATTCTCAGTGAAGCTCTGCCTTATATTCAGAAATTTGCCAATCGCACTATCGTCATTAAATATGGTGGTGCAGCAATGAAAGACAGTAGCTTAAAGGCTCAAGTTATCGGTGACATAGTTTTTCTTGCCTGTGTTGGAGTGCGTCCTGTGGTGATACACGGGGGAGGACCTGAAATTAATACCTGGCTACAAAAATTAAATATAGCACCAGCCTTTAAAGACGGATTGCGTATTACCGATGCTGCGACCATGGATGTGGTAGAAATGGTCTTGGCAGGTAGAGTTAATAAAGACTTAGTATCCTTAATCAATCGTGCTGGAGCATTGGCAGTTGGTTTATGTGGTAAAGATGCCAACCTGATTCAAGCTCGTCATGTAGGCACAGAAGGAGTAGGGTTTGTGGGAGAAGTGACCAACATTAATATTGGCTTGGTTGAATCTTTAGTTAATAGCGGTTATGTCCCCGTAATTTCTAGCGTTGCTGCCGACGAAAACGGACAGGCATATAATATCAATGCTGATACGGTAGCAGGAGAAATAGCAGCAGCTTTGGATGCGGAAAAACTAATTTTGTTGACTGATACTCCAGGCATTTTGTACGATTATCACGATCCTTCTACCCTCATCAAAATATTGGATATTCAAAAAGCCAGAAACTTAATTGACAAAGAAATTGTTTCAGGGGGAATGATTCCTAAAGTCAATTGCTGTGTGCGATCGCTTGCTCAAGGAGTTCGTGCTGCTCACATTTTAGATGGTCGTTTACCCCACTCGCTGTTATTAGAGATTTTGACTGATGAAGGTACTGGCTCCATGATTGTTGCCTCAGAATTATTGGGGTAACTAACTTTTGACTTAGCTGCTTACTTTCTAATAACTCTAATGTAGCTATTGCTATTACTGTAGCTACTCTCAGTAGCTGGATTAATAATAATTACGGTGCCACCTCTGCTGCGGTTTCTCTCATAAGTATCACGGCGGTGATAACCATAGTCCCGTCGATAATTACTTTCTCTTGTGTAATCTTCATAGGGAATATATCGTGATGAACCTCTCGAATCGCCATAATAGTCCCGATTGCCATAATTGCTTTCGGGAAGAGGAATATGAGTCCCAGGGGGAGGAGTTATATTTAAAGGAGTTGGTGCATTGATTTGGCTGCGTACACCAACCTGAGCTATTTCAAAGCTGTCCTGATTATAGGAGTTGGCAACTGCGGGAGTTTTAACAATGCTCATAGCTCCCATAGCGATCGCCATAGTACCTAAAGCCTGCTGCCAATAAAATTTATGCTGAGGCTGTTTATTCATAATTCGCTGCCATCTTGAACAGTAGGGATAAATTATTTAATAATAGATCTAAGTAATTTCCACAATATATTTAAAGTGACGGTATACAATCCAGAAAAGTTTCATCAAGAATACGAAGCAGGAAAACTAGCTCTAGAAAGAGGACAATATCGCCTCAGCATCAAACATTTAGAAGCTGCACAAGGATTAGTCTCAGGCAATTCTCGTCAAGGCGGACAAGCTCAAATTTGGCTGGTCACTGCTTATCAAGCTGCTAATCAAATTGATGATGCGATCGCTTTATGTGAAAAACTAATTACCCATCCCAATCTCCAAACCCGCGAACAGGCACAACGTATCCTCTATATTATCAAAGCTCCCAAGCTAAAGCGACCTAAAGAATGGATGAGTGAGATTCCTGATTTGGCTGACACAGACCAAGGTGCATCTCGCTATGTTACGGCAAAAAAACAGACCGCCAAAAATTTATCTAAACAAAAAGATTTAGAAACACCACCGACTGATAGCCAAGACAATCAGTTTATCTGGTTTGCTCTTGCATTGATCGCTGTGATATTAGGTATTCTAGCTTTGTTGAGTAAAGCCTAATAACAAAATCAACACAAGTTCAAACAAAGAGCATTGCCTTAAGTTCAAGATCCTAGAGTAATCTGTGACTGATATATGCAGTTATTGATTAATTTTAAGGATCAAATTGATAATTGCCGATCAATTGAGCAAGTTACACTGTGTAGCTTGAGGCTTGGAGGCTAAACATTTCGGCATATAGTCCGTTGTTTGCCATTAGTTCTTGATGGGATCCGATTTCGATAATATTACTGTTTTCTAAGACTACAATGCGATCGGCTAACTGTACCGTCGAGAAACGATGACTGACAAAAAAGGTCATTTTGCCTGCGGTTAAAGTTCGGAATTTTTCAAACAACTCATATTCTGCGATCGCATCCAGGGCAGCAGTAGGTTCATCTAGAATTAAAATAGGTGCATC
Organism: Chroococcales cyanobacterium; assembly: GCA_038259125.1. Classification (GTDB taxonomy): domain Bacteria; phylum Cyanobacteriota; class Cyanobacteriia; order Cyanobacteriales; family Xenococcaceae; genus Waterburya. The sequence continues at coordinate 8,320 of JBBSPC010000095.1, forward strand.
GGTCATAAACGCTCGTGCCATACCAATTTTCTGCCATTGTCCTCCTGAGAGATCCACTCCACCTTTGAACATTTTTCCTAGGCGGGTTTGATAGCCATTCTCTAAAGTTTTAACTATCCGATCTGCCCCAGAATTTTCGGCTGCTTGTTCGATACGTGACTGGTTTTCTCTTTCCTTTAGGTTGCCAAAACCAATATTATCTCTAACACTAAGCTGATAACGCGCAAAATCTTGATTGAGTACACCAATGTTGGTATGCAGTTCCGATAGCCTAAATTGCTGGAGAGGTATACCATCAATCGTGATTATGCCTAAATCCACGTCATATAGCCTAGTAAGAAGCTTCAGCAAAGTGGTTTTTCCTGCGCCATTTAAACCAACCAAAGCAATACTTTCTCCTGGGTTGACCTGCAAATTTAGATCGCGTAGTGTAGGTGCAGTTGCTCCTGGATAAGTAAAGGATACATTTTTTATTGATAATCCTTCTTTAATTGGTTGAGGAAAAGATTTAGGACGGGGAATGTTAGTTACTTCTGGCTTAAGATCTAAAAATTCAAAGTATTGGGAGACATAAAGATTAGATTCATATATTTTTGCCAAATTTTCAAGAATAGCAGGCAATAACTGCTGTGCTTGACTAAATGCTCCTGTATACATGGTAAAGTCACCTACGGTAATTTTGGCGTTAATTGTTTGCACCAACGTCCAGCCATAGGCGATATAAAAACCAGTATTTACAAATATTCCTGATAAACCTCGCATTCTGGCATATTCAGAGGCGATCGCTGCTGATTTTCTGTTAAAGTCTTTGCGGATTGCAGTCCACTGGCTCAATAAATGCCCACCTAAGTTAAATAGACGAACTTCTTTAGCAAAATTAGGATTAGTTAAAACACGCTGAATATAATCTGACAGTCGCCCGCTTTCGGTTTCTAGGCGTACCATCCAAAAACGCCTACCAGAATAGACAATGCTAGTCCAAAATGAAGGTAAAGCTGTAAAAAATAGTAGAGGAACAATTGCTAAATTGAACTCTAACAAAAGTCCTAACAAGCTAACTAAAGTAATTCCCTGACCAAACAAACCAGTAAGCAGTTTGATAACCTGAACGGGATAATTGCTACCGCTATTCTCGGCGCGACTTAAAGTGTCATAAAATTCCGAAGATTCAAAATGAGCCAGATCTAGCTGAGTAGACTTTTCCAATAAAATATATTTCGTATGGAGCAACAGGCGATCGTTAAAGATCTGCGCTACATAGAGATTGACCTGATTTAATATAGCTCCTAATAAACCAATCCCGAACCGTATCACTACCAATATAATTAAAGGTTTCCAAACAAAATTATTATTACCCCAGTTAGTAATCACCAGATCGACAATCGCTTTATCAACCAATAGCATCAGGGCAGGTACTAAAGATTGAAATCCTGTCACCGCTAGAGATAGAAATAAATAAACTGGAGTAGCTTGCCACACTAAGCGCAGTAGCAGGGGAGTATTAATCAGAATTTCTTGTAGTCGTCTTCGATCAGTCAAATTTTTATTAGGTCGTTTTTAGTTTATTTTTCAGATGTAGACGTATTAGTTGTGATAGTTAACGTTAGTTGCCAAAATAAATCTTCTAGCTTTGATTTGTTCAACATCAACAGCAGCTTGGTCGAGAATCAAATCAGCAATCCAGATGAAACGAGCTTGAATTTAGATGTAGACTATATCGTTGACAATCAAATTTACTAAATATTCTATTTCATCTTAATTCCTAATACTTGGGTATGTGCGCCTCTGGCTTGAGTCACGCCGATAGTTCTTTCGGAAGCTTCAATCATTGGACGACGCAGACTTACAACAAGAAACTGTGCCGACTGTGCTTGTTTTTTGACCATGCGGGATAGTTTTTCGACATTTGCACCATCGAGGAACATATCTACCTCATCAAAGGCATAGAAGGGGGAAGGACGATATTTTTGTAGGGAAAAGATAAAGCCGAGTGCTGTTAAAGATTTCTCGCCTCCAGACATAGAACTTAGTTTTTGTACTGCCTTACCTTTGGGGTGAGCAACCAAGTTTAAACCACCGTTAAAGGGATCTGCTTCGTCTTCAAGCTGTAGATGTCCATCACCATCAGAAAGTTCGGCATATATCTTTTGAAAGTTTTCGTTTACCGCATCATAAGACTCTTTAAATGCTCGTAAACGGAGAGTAGTAAATTTTTCGACTCTTAGCAATAATTCTGTTCTTTCTGCTTCAATAGTATCTAACTTATGGGAAAGTTCTTGTAATCTTGCCTCAGTTTTTTCGTATTCTTCTAACGCCAACATATTGACAGGTTCCATTGCTTCAAGACGTTTTTCTCCATTACGAATTTGCTTTTGCAGTTGTTCTACGTGTTCGTGGAGATTGGCAAAGGTAATTAATTCTCCTACTTCAATACCGTCTTCATTTACTAACTGTGAAATTTCAGGAATAGGATCGGGGAGTTCTAACTCTTGTTCGGCTATTTCTTGCTGGAGAGTTTGTAGAGTGGTTTGTCTTTCTTGCTGAGATGACTCAAGTTTTTCTAGTTGCCAAACTTGTTTTTGATGGCGATCACGCAAATCCTTTAGATTTTTCTCTATGCGATCGCGTTCTTGTTTTGTCTCTCCTAGTTTTGCTGATAGTTGTTCTAACTGTGTCTCATAATCAGTTATTTTCGCTTCTATTTCTATCAGTTTTTTGCCTATTTCTGCTTGCTCATTCTTAATTAATAATTGTTCGTTATTTAATTCTTCATTGTATTGTTCTGCTTCAGAGATTTTTTCACTCAAGCGTTGATATTTATTGCTTAAATCTAATAGTTGCGTTTCTGCTTGTCTTAGATTTCGTTCTTGCTGCTGTAGCTGTTCTTCTTGGCTGTTAATTATTGCCTGTACCTGTTGCCATTCGCTTTGGGAGTGAGATTCTTCTAATTCTTGTAACTGCTGCTGTAAAGCTTGTAACTTGATTTCCTGTTCGGGAATGGCTGCGTTTAATATTTCCAGACGGGATTGAATTGTCGTTCTTTCCTGGCGATTATTGTTTAGCTGATTGATTAATAATTCTTTTTGACCACTAAGACGCTTGATCTCTTTCTCTAACTGTTCAGATAGCATTTTATTGTCTCTGCCTAGCTGTCTTGCTTCAGTTAATTCTTCTGCCAGATCCTTGATTTGTGACAATTGATTTGCTATTCTTTGCTCATAGCTAGATAAGATGCGGTCTATCTCTGCCAAACGCTCTTTTAACGCTTCCACTTGTCCCGACTCGCGGTTTGCAGCACCACCAAAATGCAGACTAGAACGAGTAGATTTACTTCCCCCAGTCATCGCCCCACTAACTTCTAAGATTTCTCCTTCTAGGGTAACAATGCGATGTTTACCCAATTGGGAACGGGCATTATCGAGGGTATCAAAGACAATAGTACCGCCAAACACATAGGCAAAGATTTCGTCATAGCGAGAGTCACAATTAATTAAATTAACCGCTAGATCGACGAAACCGCGACCAAAACGCATGGTTGCCATATTGCCCAAGCGTGGTGCTTGAATTTTATTTAAGGGTAAGAATGTTGCTCTACCTCCCCGTTCTCTTTTTAATAGCTCAATTCCCTGTGCTGCCACGCGATCGCTTTCGACGACAATAAAGCCTAATCTTCCCCCCGCAGCCGTTTCCAATGCCAAGCGGTAACGCTGTTCTACCTGTCCTAACTGCACAACTAGACCCTCTATCCCTGCTAAATTGGAGTTTAAGATGATCTTGCTGGCATAAGTACCCTGAACTTCTTGTTGTGCCTGCTTGGTGGCTTCTAGCTTATCTAATTCTCGTTGTTTCTCTCGTTGCTCGATTAAAAGACGCTGTTGGGTTTCTTGTTGCAAAGCGCGATCGCTTTCGGCTTCTGCTAGCTGTTGGGCAACTTTCTGCACATGATCTTGTTCTTCGGCTACCTGACTAGATAGTGAATTATATTCTGTTTGTTTGCCTTTTAATTCTGCTTCAACAGCCTCTAAGGACTGCACCTGTTCTTGGATCGTATTATCTAACTGATTAAATCTCTCGCTAATTCTGGCTTGTTCAGTACGTTGAGGATTAAGAACATTTTGAATAGCTGATGCTTGACGGGTAATAGTTGCTTGTTCCTGTACCCACGCTTCAGATGCTTCGGCGATCGCATTGGCATTTTCTTTACTCTGGGTAACTATTTCTCTGGCTGCCACAGCCTGTTGAGTTAGATGAGGAATAGTTTCACTTTCTAGCTTGCTTTTTTCTTGTTCAAGCCGTTTAATTTCCTGCTGATATTGTTCTAGGTTTTGTTGCGTTTGCACCAACGCCAATCTTTTTTGCTGGCTGGTATTGGTTAACTCTTCCTGCTTTTGTTTTAGCTGATGCTGTTTGGCTTTTTGAGTAGCCAGATCCGAGGCTACCGATAGCTGTTCATCCTCACCCAAGGCTTTTACCTGTGCATTAAGAATTTCTAGCTTTTCGCTATGTTCTTTTACTTCTATATCTAGCTTGGCAATGCTTTCTATTAACTGTACCGCCTCAGTTTCTCCCGCCGTTAACTTTAACTGTAATTCTGATTGCTGTTGAGTAAGCGATCGCCATACTAAAACTTTTTCTTGATTTTTCTTTTCCTGCACCTTTTCTTTTAGCTTGCGGTACTTCTCCGCTTTTACCCGATCTGCTGCCAAGCGATCGCGGTTGGCAATCAATTCTTGAGCAATTATATGACACTTTTCTTCCCTTTCCTGTACCTTATCCAGCGTCTTCCGCGTCTGCTGAATCTTGCGGTCAAAAGCTGCCACCCCCGCCAACTCATCAATAATTTCTCGTCTCTCTCTAGAATTCATCGTAATGATGCTGGTAACGTCACCCTGCAACACCACGTTATAGCCTTCGGGATATACTCTCAGTTTTTGTAGCTGGTCGTGAACTTCTGTGGCGGTAGAAACTTCGCCGTTTACATAAAACGTTGAGGTGTAGTTGCCTTTTTTTCCTACTCTTAATCTGCGGGTTACTTTCCACTCCAGACTATCCCCGTTGGCGATCGCTACAATTTTTTTATCGCCTTCATCTACTGTAGTGATTGCTGATTCTGACTCATGGTCTTCTTCTTCTAAATTGTTTACATGACTATTGCTGTTACCATTACCAATATTATGATCACTATCTCTCATTGCCTCTGCTAACTCTTGTGAAGAGTCAATAGGTATCAAATCATGAGCATCGGTTACCGTTGTCACCACATCTTCTAAGTCACCTAAATCAGTCAAGTCGAAGGTTACAGAAACAATTGCTTCTGCTGCTTTGCCGCTACCAATGTGTTTATTATTAACCAAATCGGGGAGGCGATCGGCACGCATCCCCTTGGAACTAGCTAAACCCAAGCAAAATAGCAGCGCATCTAAAATATTGGACTTTCCTGAACCATTTGGTCCGGAGACTACTGTAAAACCAGGTAGGATAGGTACTTTGGTTGTACCACCAAAAGATTTAAAGTGAGACAGTTCGATGCGCTTTATGTGAACCATGAACTACAGTTTCAACTTGGTAAGATAGATAGTATTTTTATACTAGTTGACAGTCACACTATCGGGAACACTAATGGTTGTACCTACAATCTGCCAAGATGTGTTGAAAAACCCCTATTTTTTTACACTTAGTAATATTTCGTTATCTGAAATCTTGAGAAAATGTCTAAAATAAGTTCCTCCCGTCAATAAGACTGCTTTAACTGTAGTCTCAAAGCCGACAATTTTTTTGCAAAAGTTGTCTAAAATATTTATAATAATATTACGTACACTAAGTATTATGCTCAATGCCTACCAAATCTGTTAATTTGAGTTCTCAACAATATCGAAAAATTTTAGCCCCATGCAGTATTGGCTATCGCCTTAAACTGTTATCCCAACTGATGGCTCGTAATTTCCAAGAGCGATTAGAACCTTGGGGTCTGACTCCTTTTCACTGGGTGGTTTTATGCTGTCTTTGGTCAGAAGATGGTTTAGCGACTTCAGCAATTGGGGAGAAATTACAACAGGTAGGAGGAACTTTAACAGGGGTTTTAGACCGTATGGAAGAAAGAAAATTGATTCGCCGCGAGCGCGATCGCACCGATCGACGCATGGTCAGAATCTGGCTGACAGATACGGGTAAAGAACTCGAAACAGTTTTGCCTCCAATTGTTCTAGACTTGCAAGAACAAGTTTTTGCTGGATTCTCAAAGAGCGAACAAGAGCAATTTTCTCAACTAGTCGATCGCGCGATCGCTAATATGTCATGAAGCCATAGGTCATAATCCACCCTTAGAAAGATATGTTTCCTATATAGGTTTGCGAAACTAAATACTACGTACACTAAATAAAAGACTACTTATTAATTACCTGAGCATATTGAAATTAAATAAAGGAAATAAACAAATGAAAACTTTAAACGGCAGAGCATCAGATCGAGATCTAAATATACAGGCTAAAGACCAAACCTTAGTGGCAGAACCTTTAGTAAATAAGCCACAAGACGACATTAAGCCAGAAACAGAGACTCCCAAAAAATCCCGTAAAAAACTACCGAAGGGATTAATCTGGGTAGTAGTAGGAATTGGCGCGATCGCAGCAGGTGTATTTGGCTATCGCTGGTGGCACTATGCTTCTACCCATGAAACTACAGATGATGCTTATATTGCAGGACACGTACACCCGATAAGCAGCCGTATTCCTGGGACGGTAACTGACGTAGAAGTTAACGATAACCAGCAGGTCAAAAAAGGAGAATTATTAGTTAAGCTCGATCCTAGCGATCTCAAAGTAGCAGTAGAAAAAGCGCAAGCAGCCTTATTAAATGCCCAAAGTCAAGCCAAAGCAGCCAAAGCGAACATTGGCTTGTCATCAGAAACCACTCTAGCAAAATCGGCTCAAGCTCAGGGTGATATCAGTGATGCTACTGCCAACATTTCCACAGCTAAAGCAGCAGTATCGGGAGCAAAAGCAGGTATCGCTTCAGCACAAGCACAAGTAGCCCAAGCCGATGCCGATTTAAATAATGCCCAAAAAGATTACAATCGCTATTCAACTTTATATCAACAAGGAGCAGTTACCCTTCAACGGTTAGATAATGCACAAGCAGCCTATCAAGTTGCACAGGCTAAAAAAAATGCAGCCGATCAGGGAGTAGACCAAGCTCAGGCACAGTTGGAACAGGCTCAACAAGGGGTAAATAGTGCCAATGCCAAACTTGCTTCTACTAAAAGCCAACTGCAACAGGTATCGGCTAGCGGACAACAAACCGAAGCCAACCGCGCTAGCTATGCTGCTGCTCAAGCTGATGTGGCACAAGCGAAAGCTGCCCTTGATAATGCACGTTTACAGCTTGACTATACTAAGATTGATGCTCCGACGGTCGGGAAGATAGGTAATAAAACAGTAGAGGTAGGTCAACGAGTTCAGGCTGGAACACCTTTAATGGCAGTTGTCGGCAACGATTATTGGGTAACGGCTAACTTTAAAGAAACCCAACTAGGAGAAATTAAGCCAGGGGAAAAAGTAGAGGTCAAAATTGATGCTTTTGACGGTCACACCTTTATGGGTACGGTAAATAGCATTTCTCCAGGTTCGGGAGCGAAATTTTCCTTGCTACCTCCTGATAACGCCACAGGAAACTTCACCAAAGTGGTACAGCGCATTCCCGTAAAAATCGTCCTCGATCTTCAAAGTATTAAAGGATACGAGTCACGCATCGCTCCAGGTATGTCCGTAGAAGCCAGCGTGGAGTTGCCTAAGAAAAATGACTCAAATTAATAAAGCGAGAAACTCTATTGCAGAACGTTTAAACCCTAATTGGCTCAAATGGGCGATCGCGATTACCGTAGCTTTAGGAGCAATTCTTGAAGTTATCGATACCAGTATTGTTAATGTTGCCTTACCCGATATGCAGTCTAATTTAGGGGCAACAATTACTGAAATCGGTTGGGTTGTAACTGGCTATGCGATCGCCAATGTAATTATCATTCCCCTGACTGCCTGGTTGGGAGAACAGTTTGGTCAAAAACGGTACTTTATTTTTTCCCTGGCAGGATTTACCATCTCTTCGGTGCTGTGCGGATTTGCTCCTAATTTGCCATTTTTAATAATTTCGCGCATTCTTCAGGGACTCTGTGGCGGAGGTTTACTAGCTAAAGCTCAATCAATTTTATTTCAGACTTTTCCCCCTGAAGAACAAGGGACTGCTCAAGGAGTGTTTGGCATGGGGGTAATCGTCGGACCAGCAATTGGCCCTACCTTGGGGGGTTATTTAACCGATAGCGTCGGCTGGCGATGGATATTTTTCGTAAATATACCGTTCGGAATTTTAGCCGTAATTATGTGTTGGTTGTTTCTGCCAGCCGATGTCAAGATAACACGGCAGTCTGGCAAAAAAGTCGATTGGTGGGGAATTGGCTTGTTGGCGATCGCCGTTGGTAGCCTACAAACTTTTTTAGAAGAAGGAGAACGGGACGATTGGTTTAATTCTAGCTTCATCGTTACCTTCGGAATTGTAGCTGCGATCGGGCTGGGATTGTTTATCTGGCGCGAACTTACTACTAAGCGACCAGCAGTCGATCTGCGGGTTTTGCGTCACCGTTCTTTAGCTGCTGGCAGCCTCTATTCGGCAGTTGTAGGAATGGGACTTTATGGCACGTTGTTTGCCGTGCCAATTTTCGCGCAAAACGTGCTGCACTTTACCGCTATGCAAACAGGGATGCTGTTGTTTCCTGGAGCTTTAGCAGCAGGAATTATGATGCCTATTTTGGGTAAGATAACGAGCAAAATCGACTCTAGAATACTAATTGGTAGTGGTGCGATCATTACTAGTTTAGTCATGTTTCAACTGGCAAAAATCAATCCCGATACAGGAACAGAAGCCTTGTTCTACCCGTTACTTTGGAGGGGAGTCGGGACAGTGCTTATGTTTTTACCCTTGAGCTTGGCTACTATAGGTTCACTGCCCAAAAGCGATATCCCCGCAGGATCTGGTTTTTACAATCTGACTCGTCAGCTAGGAGGCAGTATTGGTATTGCCATTCTTACTACTCTTTTAGCTCGACGAGAAGCTTTTCACCGCGCCATTTTGAGCGACAACGTCAGTCTTTATAATTCAGCAACCAATCAACGTCTCGATGCCCTAACTAGTGCGTTTGAAAGTCGCGGTATGGATGCCCATACCGCCCATCAACAGGCTCTAGCAGTCATTTCACAGACGCTCGATCTTCAGTCGTCGATTTTGTCTTTTGAAGACATTTTTAAAATCGTAGGTATTGTTTTTATTTGTACCTTGCCCTTGTTGTTGCTTCTTGGTAAAGGAAACAAAAAAGCTAATGTGTCTGGAGTTCATTGATTATTAGTTCCTCATCCTTCATTCCTCATTCTTTATTTCTTAAGACAATGTCTCAAACAACTAAAGTAAAACAACAGGAACAAAATACAGTTAGTCTCAAAACTTGGATCGGTGTTATCGGTGCCATGTTAGGCGCGTTTATGGCTGTGCTGGACGTTCAGATTACCAACTCGTCTTTACAAGATATTCAAGGAGCTTTAGCAGCGACTTTAGAAGAAGGTTCATGGATTTCTACGGCTTATCTAATTGCCGAAATTGTCGTAATTCCAATTTCAGGCTGGCTGTCTCAGGTATTTTCAGTGCGTCGCTATCTTTTGGTTAATGTAGCCTTATTTATTTTCTTTTCATTTAGTTGCGCCCAGGCAACCAGCCTGGGAATGATGATTGTTCTTCGTGCTTGTCAGGGGTTCACGGGGGGAGTTTTAATTCCGATGGCACTAACCATTGTTTTGACTTTTTTACCCAAGTCAAAACAGCCCATCGGTATGGCATTATTTGCCATAACTGCTACCTTTGCCCCTTCAATTGGACCAACCATTGGTGGCTGGCTAACAGATAATTTTGGTTGGGAATATATCTTTTATCTCAATATAATTCCTGGGGCAATCATGCTAGCGATGATCGCCTATGCCATTCCCGCTCAACCGATGCAGCTTAATCTACTCAAGCGAGGTGACTGGTGGGGCATACTCAGCATGGCGATCGGTCTGGGTTGTTTTATTGTGTTTTTAGAAGAAGGTAATCGCAAAGATTGGTTTGGTTCGGAGTTGATTACCCGTTGCGCTATATTTGCCGTAATTTTTATCGCTATTTTCTTGTGGATCGAGCTAACTCGTCGTCAACCTTTTATCAATCTGCGTTTGCTGCTACGGCGTAACTTTGGCATCGGCAGTGTGGCGGGACTGGGTTTGGGATTGGGTTTATACGGCTCGGTTTATATTTTGCCCTTATATCTAGCTCAAATTCAAGACTATACGGCATTGCAAATTGGCGAAGTAATTATGTGGTCTGGTGTACCACAGCTATTTTTAATTCCTTTCGTTCCCAAACTAATGCAGCGTTTTGACGTCAAGCTTCTAGCAGCAGTCGGGTTTAGCATTTTTGCCCTTAGCTGCTTTATGAATGCTAACATGAGCAGCCAGACAGATATTACCCAACTAAAATGGTCGCAATTGGTCAGGGCATTGGGACAACCGTTGATGATCGTTCCCCTAACTACAATTGCTACGGGCAATATCGAACCCGAACAAGCTGGTTCAGCTTCTGGCTTGTTTAATATGATGCGTAACCTGGGTGGCTCGATGGGTATTGCTGCTTTATCAACTTTGGTCTCACGACGAGAGCAGTTCCATTCTAACCGCATCGGCGAAGCTGTTTCCCTGTATGCTCCTCAAACTCAACAACGACTTAATGAGTTGACTCAAAATTTTATCAGTAAAGGTAGCGATGCCATAACGGCAAATCAACAGGCGATCGCGCAGATCGATAACATTGTCCGTCGTGAAGCTTACACCATGGCTTATAACGATTGCTTTTATCTTATGGGGTTTGCCATTTTAATCTGCGGTCTTGCTCTAATTTTTTGTAAGAAAGTCAAGGCTGGTGGTAATGCTGCTGCACATTAGACTAGTTTTAGTTTTCCCCATTTAACATGATGATTTACTGATTTTTTAGCTCAAACTTAGTTAATTAAATATACCGCCAGAAATTTTGATTCTCTGGACATTGACCAACGGTCAGGTAGCGCAAAAAGAAGGCGCGTTTTGCGAGACAGTTCGTTGGCGGCGTTCCCCCGCATAAAGAAACTGTCGAGGTTGAGTAAGAGTATTCTTTCTCAAAAGCCGCCGCCCGTTGCGGGGGTTCCCCCCGTTGAGGCTATTGAGCAAGAAAGCCCCGTCGTCTCTTGGTCAGCATTCCGTTGCGAGATGCGGCGCGCGAGCCTTTCTAACGGCGACGCGGTGAAACAGTTGCGGTGGACGGGTTCCCTGGCATAAGCAAACTGTTGAACCCTTTAGGGGGTCTGACCGCTTTTACGGCGGGAAACCTGATTTATCTATTTTCTTTTACTATGAATGAAACCAAGTTAAGAAAAGCACAATGACCAACACTTTTCAAAAAAAAATGTTTCGAGAGATGGAAGGCAAAGAAATATTTGACCAAGCTCGAAGATATGCCTTTGCATAAGTACTTATCCCTCTTATGTCAGACTCCGAAATCAAAGAGTAGCAGAAACAGAATTTACCCATCAACCTGAGTTCGACGTAAAAAATAGACTGGAAACAAGTAACCAGAAGGATTTACGGCTATTTTTAAGTAACTAAGCATTATCAACTTTGTTAGTCTATTGAGAAACCGAGAAGAGAAGATGACGAATACGGTAAAGTTTAA
>JBBSPC010000096.1:0-20023 GCA_038259125.1 Chroococcales cyanobacterium
ACTGTTCCGCCATCGACACTCAATGATTTTACTCTTGCCTTAATCTTTGGTTCTGGTAGATGATAGTTGTTGATTAATCGATGTTGCGTACTATGAGGAATTTTTACCCCTGTTAAGATTTTAATGTCCCGTTCTGCATTGGTGAAAGATTCATTACTCACGAGTAATAGGCAACACTTCTCCAAATGAGGACTTAGACGAGTTCCTTTTCTTAGCTTCAGCCTGGTTGCTTGTTTGCTTGAGATAGTTATTTGACCAAGACAACTTTTTACTTTTCTCTCTCTTCCCGCACTTGCTCCTGCTGCTGAATAAAAAAAATTCACCTATTTTTGGTGCTACTGTTTTTAGAAGATGGTCTGTGACACTTAATTCTATAGTCTCAAAAGTATTTAATTCTTCATCGGAAGTATTGCTGTAAAGTATTTCTGCTACCTCTTTGAGCTTTTGATCTACAATCGATTGTTCTTCTGGGGTCATGCTTATTTTAAAAAGAGCTTATTATCTCAATCTTACTCTAAGTATTTTTACTTACTGCATAAGTGGGATGCTCCCAGTCGTGTTTAGTTGACCACCATTTTGGGAACTGGTTTTGATTGTCAGTTTGCCAAAAGCGATCGCTAGATTTATTTTGGGTTTTTTTTATTCGTCTGAAGCATGATTCTTACAAAACTGAAAGGCGATCGCTAATTAAAGGAAGGTGAATTAAATCTTTTCACAATCATTTCCTTTTTGAAAATTAGTGTTTCAGACAATTCAGGTATGTTAGATTAAATTATGAGAAGAATATGAAAATCAGAAATGAATGACGTTTCTAAACAGCAACCTAGTTTGCCAGAAGTGTATCGCACGATTGCCATTCCTAATAGTAAAGGCTTTTGGCGCAAAATGTTGGCGTATGGGGGACCTGGATACCTCGTTGCGGTAGGCTACATGGATCCTGGCAATTGGGCAACTGACTTAGCTGGTGGTGCCAAATTCGGCTATATGCTGCTGAGTGTTATCTTACTCTCTAACTTGATGGCGATCGTGTTGCAGGCACTTTGTGTCAAGCTAGGGGTGGCAACGGGACGAGATTTGGCACAAGCCTGTCGGGACTATTACAGTCCGCGTGTCAGCTTTTTTCTGTGGATTTTATGTGAGATTGCGATCGCCGCTTGTGACTTAGCAGAGTTAGTCGGAAGTGCGATCGCTTTACAACTTTTGTTTGGCATTCCCTTAGCTATAGGTGTTTGCATCACAGCTTTGGATGTCATAATGGTGTTGTTTTTGCAAAGTAAAGGCTTTCGCTACGTTGAAGCTTTAGTCATTACCATTATGACTGTGATTGGTGGTTGCTTTATCGTTGAATTAATAGTTGCTCGTCCTGATGTAGCCAGTGTTCTCCAAGGCTTCATACCTCAGTCAGAAGTGGTGCGAAACCCAACGGCACTTTACATCGCGATTGGAATTTTGGGGGCAACTGTCATGCCACATAACCTTTATCTACACTCTTCAATTGTGCAAACGCGCGATTGGCAAGAAACTCCTGAAAAAAAGCGTGAAGCCATCAAATTTGGCATTATTGATTCAACCGTCGCCTTATCAATTGCTTTGTTTATTAACGCTGCTATTTTAATTTTGTCGGCGGCGACCTTCCACTTTTCTAATCATCAGGATGTAGCAGAAATTCAAGACGCTTATAAGTTGCTGTCGCCCGTGCTTGGATTTGCGCCTGCAAGTATCCTCTTTGCGATCGCGTTGCTAGCATCAGGACAAAACTCTACATTGACTGGAACTCTAGCTGGACAGATTGTCATGGAAGGGTTTTTGCAAATTCGACTTAGACCTTGGCTACGACGCTTGCTGACTCGTCTGGTGGCGATTGTTCCAGCCCTGTTAACCATTTTATTTTGGGGCGAAGGTAGCACTACTAATTTGCTGGTTCTAAGTCAGGTAATTCTCAGTTTACAGCTTTCTTTTGCCGTGATTCCGTTGGTAATGTTCACTAGCGATCACCGTTTGATGGGTGAGTTTGTCAATCCTCGCTGGCTTAAGATTCTGGCTGGAGCAGTTGCCACAGTTATCGTCGGTTTGAATCTTTGGCTGCTATGGCAAACATTTTTGGAGTGGTTCAACTTGGCCTAAACACTACATAACTGTTGAGTACTCCCTAATATTAGTTCGATCGCCTTATTTAAATAAATTCTTGATTCATAGATTTTATTTACAATTATAAAAGTAAATCCATCAAATTCATGATTTCGATACTATCTTGAGATATTTCTGAGCTATTATTTTGTAAATCAGCTTCCAGTAATCCTTTTAGAGCGATCAGCTTCATACTGTTTTCAGCTAAGGTATTGGCGATCGCCTTTCCTGCCTTAATGTATCCCACTGCACCCAAATCCATCAAAGCAGAACGACGTAATTGCAAATCATCCCCTTCTAAAGCTGCGATTAAAGTTGCACCATATTGATCTTCTTTAGTCAACTGATACATTGCTCTAGCAGCAGCGTACTTTACTTTGTCCGTTAAATGACCTGTAAACGGCTTAATCAAAGAAATGGCTTCTGTAGCCCCTAATGTTCCTAATGCCTCAATTACTGCTTCGTAAGGCTGCACCAAATGAGGTTTTCCAGCTACTCTAGTAGCGGCTGCTACTCCTCCTCTTAATAGCTTCATCAAAGCAGGAATACAACTTTTGTCACCTAACATCTCTAAAGCCTGAGCAGCAGCTTCTCTGACGTAAAAGTCAGGAAACTCCAAACAGCGAGTTAATGGCTCGACTGCTCTTTGATCGCCTAATTTTCCTAACGCTCTAGCAGCGTTGCGACGTAAAGGGTAACCTCCGTCTGGAGCGCGGTCTTGTTCATCCTCTAATGCCATCAGCAAAGTGGCGATCGCTTCTGACTCTTTGATGCGAAATTTTCCTAACCACCACGCAGCATAATAACGTGCGCCTAAATCTTTTTTTTGCTTCAAGTTGGCGATCGCTTTTTCTACCGTTAGCTGCTCTGCCTCATTTCTTTCCTCATACATGCGTGCAAGCCCTTTGTTCATCCTTTATCCTTTAACATGACAATACTCAGAGAAGTAAACAAATACTAGCTATGGTGCTGGCATTCGCATACTCTTCTGAGTAATGCTTTATTAATCAAGTATCTTGATTTTATTATTACCTATCTTTCTTAGATAGATTGTATGACCCATAACTAAAATCAACCAGGGGTTATTCTAGCTAAGTGCATTAATTGCATAGTCTAAGTAGCTGTTGGCTTCAGTAGCGGGATCTCCACTTAAACCGTGATTGCTCTTGATATATTTTAGAGCTTCGATATACCAGCTAGGAGATAGTTCGTAAGCGCGGTTAATTTCATCCAAACCAGCTACCAAGTACTCATCCATAGGACCTGTGCCACCAGAAACCAAACAGTAAGTTACCATTCTTAAGTAGTAGCCAATGTCACGAGAACATTTAGCTTTACCAGTAGGAGTGGAAGCGTAGTTAGGTCCTTGAGTGCTAGTAGTGTAAGGAAACTTAGAATACACTGCGTTAGCTGCACCGTCGATTAAACTTTGAGAATTGCTAGTTAAAGCTTTAGCAGCTTCAAGTGAAGCACTAGCTTGGTTAAAACGACCAAAAGCAGTCTGAATTTCAGTGCTGCTCAAGAAACGACCCTGGGAATCAGCAGAGGATACTGCTTCAGTTAGAGGAGTTTTCATGATTGTGATGATTCTCTATGATTTTACTAATTTTTTCTAAACAACCAAAGCTTTGGTTGGGGTTGTCTAAACAGTTGCTCTGTTGAAATTAACCTACTGAGGAAGCAGCGCGATCAAAGTAACCAGCAATTTCAGAAGTAATTGCGCTACAGTCACCAGGAGTGATACCGTTAGTGTCTTTAACGATCGCCAAAGCAGCGTCTTTCATTTTTTGAACGCCAACAGCTACAGAAGCACCAGGAGTACCAAGCGCTAGGTAAGTTTCACGTAGTCCATTAAGACAACGATCTTCTAGAACACTTGCGTCACCAGTGAAGATGGCGTAAGTGATGTAGCGTAAAATAATTTCCATATCGCGCAAGCAAGCTGCGTTACGACGACTTGTATAAGCGTTTCCACCAGGCGCAATTAATTGAGGCTGCTCGGCAAACAAAGCACGAGCTGCATTAGTAACAATAGCGGAAGCGCTTCCAGTGATGCGGTTTACAGAGTCCATGCGTTTGTTGCTGGCAGAAACCATGGCGCTGAGAGCGTCTAATTGGCTAGTGGATAGGAATTCACCACGAGCATCAGCTTGAGACACGACTCTAGTAAATGCGTCGAACATTATAATTAATCTCCTACTCGATTTAAATTTGGTTTAGTTGAACTTCAAAAAGAAATTTTAACTTAAAATTACTTTCAGCTACTGACCGAAATCAGCTAGAAAAAAGTTTTTTTATCGCTGAAGGTGCTAAGTTACTATTCTCTACGTGCTTAGTAAAAGTTTCTTAAGTCACTAAATAAAACTTTACACTCTTAATAAAAAATTCTCAGAGAGATAGCTTGACAACGATCGCTCTTTAAGCTCTCGTCCATAAAGCATATACCCCTCAGGTAACTTTTATACAACGATGATGAACCTTTATTTGTTACATCTTGTTAAATGCCCTAATTTAGCTACCTGTACTCAATAAAAATTTATACTTATTAAGTAAGGACTTTTTTGAAAACAACTTTTCTTATACCTGATTATCTTATTTTTCTGTAACTTAAAGCAATTTTCTGTAACTTTTATCAACAATTGCAAATTGCCTACTCCATCAATAAACAAATAGACATAACCAAAAGCTAACTCATAGTCTTTAGCTAGCCAATGACAACTGGCGGTCGAGATCGAAAAGAAAGCCATGAATATATTCTTCTGTCCATTGGGAGCCATATAGACGAGTCAGCATTCCTCTAGCGGGGTCTTTTTCGGCTCGATAGTCAGCATAGCTTTTTTGAGCTTTTAAAATTGCTGCTAGCTTTTGAGGATCTCTTACCTCTTCGGCTTGTTCAACAAAGTTAAGATAAGCCTGAAGATAATCACAAAAAGCCTCAAATACTTTTGTTTTGACTACTTCTGTTTCTGTCGGACGAGTCCATAAAAACGCGGGAGAAAAGTATTGTTGTGCTTCAGTGGGAAAGTCTCCACCCCAAGGTAAATCTTTTTGATAACCCTGGAACATTGGCATAATCGGTTCAGTGTATTTAGCCTGATAAGATTTATCTTGACTAAACAAAGGCTGCATATCGATCGCAATTAAATGTCCCCCAGGCAAAGTAACTAAATCTGCGCCAAAAAAAGGCAAATCATAATTTAGTTTGGGAAAGATAACAAAATTAAGTACCTGTAAAGAACTTCCTCCCTGAACATGAGCAGCTCTAATCTGTCTGAGTTTATCAGATTGAAAACCATAGCTGGTCGTTAAGACTGGTTCTTGTTTTTTCCCTTTACCCATCACCCCTTCTTTATGCTCAAAGCCAGAGGGAATAGGATAGGGTTTTAAGTTCAATTTTGCTTGTAAAGTAGCGATCGCCTGCTCGATAAAAGGCTGATATAAAGTCATATTGTTCAAAGCTATTAGCTATTAGCTTTTCATTAAATGTGTTTAGCGTCTAGATCTATACTATAACTACTTTCTAGCAGACGATACGGCTAGAGGAGAGGCATCTTCAAACAAGAACTCATATAAGAATTTCTCTGACCATTCTGCACCAAAATAACTGCTAAATAAGCCATGAGCAGGATCGCGTTCGGCACTGTACTGATCGTAGTGCTTTTGAGCTTCAACAATGCGCTTAATGTCTTGTGGATTAGTTAGAGGTTCAGCATTAGCTAGCATCTGCCAATATAAATTGAGGTATTCTTGAAAAGCAGGAAAGAGTCGATTGACTACGGTTTCTGAGTCAAGTTTAGCAAACAGCAAGTATTTAGAAAAATATTGATTAGCATCATAGAACTTCATTTCTAAATTTTGCGCTAATTCATTGTATTTATCACGAATCTCGCGCATCGGTTCGATGTATTTGTCAATGTAAGCGCGATCGCGAAATAATGGTTGAAAGTCCATTACTACCAATATTTTTTTCTTGCCAAAAGACAGAAAATCGACTCCCAACAAAGGAATATCATAATGATGAGCAGGGTAAATAACGCTATTGAATACCTGAGCAGTTTCTCCTGCATCTATATAAGAATAGCGTATCTTCCGTAACTGTTCAGATTGATAACACCAACTTTGAATGGTGGCGGGGTTTTTGCCTCTTTCACTGACGTTAGATTCTAATCCTGCGGGAATAGGACGACTACGTAAATCGAAGCGGTTAAAAAGTTCTTCTTCTAAATATTCTTTAAAGGGCGCGAACATATAATTATTGCTATATACAGTATGCCTCGTTACCAGAATAAAAAAGCTTTTGGATGTAAGTCTCTTTTTCTGAAAACAATGCAACAAAGCTTAATGAATATATGAGTTAATCATTTTGTATTTCATTATGAGGCTAACTACACTAGCACTATTCAATCATTTAAAATATCTTTTAAGCCGTATTTTCTATCCAGAGGAAAGCGATCGTCTTTGATGCTACTTTTAGTTTTTTTGATTGCAGCTTTTCGTGATTTATCGTATAAAAAATCTAGGCGTTCCTGAAGATGATTAAGTAAATTAGTTGTTAATTTGTTATTTAACTGTAGACGAAATCCTGTAATTTCTGATTCCCAATGATCTCGCGTCCACTCAGCCTGCTCGTGCCAATAATCGACTAGTAAAAGATGAAGCATGATCAGGTATGCAAACTGTTCTACCGATGATTTTTCAGCCCTTACCAACGCTTCTAACTCCCCAATTAAGTTATTCACATCCAAATTATCAAAATCTCTTTGGCGCAGTATTTCCACTTGTTCTAGCAACCATGAATCATATTCTTGCTCAATATCACTTCTGTTTTGTAACATTTTGAGGATATTTATTTTTTAGAAATTTAATAGATATAAATATTTTAATAGTAACCCTATTTAGATTAGCTTCAATTAGTTAACTTAAGTATTGAGTTAACTAATTGAGGTTTCGCGACTCATATAGGACGAAGCAAGCAACCACTTTTTCTGTATCTAGAATCATCAATTATCAGTGAAAAACCATTTCTGATTCTAGAGGGTTGCTAATCACTTTTATTGATGATTTTTAATTCTGTAAAAGCTATCTTAATTGACACTACAACTATAACTATCCATGATAGAAGTTCAAGGTCGAATCAACAACCTAGGTTTGATTGCTTGTTAAATTGTAGGAAGATAATAGCTTGAGCATGAAACAGCCTATAAATATTTCAGGGTTACAAGGAGTATCTGAAACCCTTTTGCTGACGCTTTACATGAGAAATTTGGAGACTAAGCGCAAAAACGGCATCATCAAAGATAACAAATCTGTCGAGATTGTAGATCGAATCAACTATAATTTTTCGCGTCATGATTCGGATTTTAGTCAAGCTCTGATTGCCATTCGTACCGAAGCTATAGACAAACTGGTTCGTAATTTTATCAATCAACATCCTAATTCTACAGTGGTTAATTTGGGAGCAGGTTTATGTACCAGATTTTTTCGTCTAGATAACGGCTTAGTCCATTGGATTGATATAGATTTACCCAGAGTCAAGCCAGTTTGGGATAGTTTGATTGGTGCATCAGAGCGATCGCAATATCTTGCCTACTCAATTTTAGACTTTGATTGGCTGGGGAAGATAAAAAAAATATCATCAAATAAGATACTGTTTATTGCCGAAGGAGTGATGATGTTTTTTTCAGAATCAGAAGTTAAGCAATTAATTATTAACATCAAAGATAATTTTGCTGAATCAGAAATTATTTTTGACTCATTAGGCATATTTCTGGCTCAGAATAGCAATCTTAATTCTGGTAAATTAGGCATCAAAGCAGCTTATAAATGGGGAATTAAGGATCTAAAGGAAATAGAAACCTGGAATCATCGAATCAAGTTGGTTAATCAATATCATTACTTAGATCAACACAAACATCGCCTAGGATGGATTGGATTACTGAGCTACCTTCCCATTTTGAGAAGGCAAGTTAAGATAGGTCATTTTCGGTTTATTTGTTAGAACATTAATCCAAAGAATAAGAAAACTTGGGTTTTTAAACTGATCATTAAATAGGCACTCATGATGATTTCCCACCATTTGTTAATGTCCTTAAAATTAGTAAAACGATAATCAGTCCAAGCTAATTCTTGTTTGCATTGTCGAAAGCTGTATTTAGCCCATGTTCTTAATCCCTAAAGATTGCCTACAATCTTTAGTTAAAGATAAAAAGATAGCGATTAAATTAATTACCTTCAAAAAAAAGCGATCGCGCTAGATAAAATTATTAATTGCTTTTCCTACTGCTTCGGGGTACTCCTCATAAATACCTAAAGTTCCAGGTAATCTAACCGTTTGCACTTCTAATTCTGCCATTGCCGACATTTCTGCTTTCGATTTGGGTGGTGCATTATCAGCTAGCACGAGGAATACAGGCATAGAGACAGATGATAGATCGTGTAAAAATTCTTTTCTATTAGCCACGGGATCGATCGCGCCAGTCACAAAAGCAGCAGAGGCGTATCTTGCGCCGTTTTTAGCGGTAATTTGGTGTTTTTGAGCGATAAATTCGGGAGTTAGTTTGGTTTCATCTACGTATACGTGACGTTTGTACATCGAGCGTAAAAAAGCAGGCGTAGTGTTTAAATAGTAGAGAAATTGTCCTAACCAAGGCGATCGCACTAAGTTTTTGACCCCGTTTCTAATTCCATCTGGTAAACCCATGACGTGTAAAGGTCCTTGCCAAGTAGGGGCGACTAAAATAATTTTAGATACGACGGATTTATCTTGAGCCAGTTTTAAAGCGTATCCTGAAGCATGACCAGCAGCGATTAAAATAATTGGGCGATTGAAAATTGTTTCGACAAAATCTCGTAACAATTGCTGAAATAACTTAGGATTGTAATCTACAGGAGGACAATCTGATTCGCCAAACCCCAACCAATCTAAAACAGTAACCTGGTATCTATCTGCTAGCATTTCGGCAAGACCTTTCATTTCTCCGCGACTGGAAACTGTGCTAAAAGCAGGAAGTAACAAGACAGGATTTCCTTGCCCAACAGTTTCGTAGACGACTTTATATTGTTTGCCAGAAAAATTCCAGCTATAGTGATGGACTTGACCGCCAATACTAGAATGAGTTTGAGGAGAATTAGTTACTGTAGTCATAAATTACGTAGTAAAAAGCAATAAATCTATAATGGGATCTTAATAAAATATTCAATTAGGTTTGCCGTTGTCTTAACGCATTGATACATACAGTTCAGCCAAATCTTGATTTTTGTCGGTTGATTTTTGCTGAATTAGATATCCTAATCTATTATTCGATTGCTATAACTAATTCATGTCTCATTTTTATTTCGATGCCGAGAAAAGCGATCGCCTTTTTTACAATAGCGATCGCTTTCTGAGAAATTGCCCATTAAATTAAACGCCGACTTGAGATTCTACTTTTTTCTCTTGCAGTGCAGCATAAAGACGGTTTAATGCTTTGACATAAGCTTTAGCAGAAGCAACAATAATATCGGTATTCGCAGCACGACCAGAGTATATTCTGTCATTATGACGCAGGCGAATTGTCACCTCGCCGATCGCGTCTATTCCTGCTGTGACTGACTGTACAGAAAATTCAATTAGCTCATTAGGAATATTGGTTACTCGGTTAATCGCTTTATAAATTGCATCAACTGGACCCGTCCCAATGGCTGCATCCGTTAGTTCTTCGCCGTTAGGAGTCCGCAGAGTAACCGTAGCTGTAGGTTGAGAGCGATCGCCACAGGATATTTGCACCAACTCCAAACGGAACAATTCGGGAGGCTGTCTGATTTCATCGCTGACAATTGCCTCAATATCCCAGTCTGTAATTTCTTTTTTCTTGTCGGCTACTTCTTTAAAGCGGATAAAGGCTTTATTTAAGTCAGTTTCAGATAGTTCAAAGCCCAATTCTGTTAAGCGGGTACGAAAAGCATTACGACCAGAATGTTTACCTAAGATGATTTGCTGGTTATCAGTCAAGCCAATAGACTCTGCGTCCATAATTTCGTAGGTTAACTTATTTTTGAGCATCCCATCTTGATGAATACCCGACTCATGGGCAAAAGCATTCGCGCCGACAATGGCTTTATTTGGCTGAACAATTACGCCTGTACGGTTAGATACCAAGCGAGAAGTCTTATAAATCTGCTGAGTATCAATATTCGTTAGTGGTTCAGTTGATTCCTCTGGTCTGCCCAAAAAAGGATTAAAATATTGACGGCGTACATGAAGTGCCATTACCAATTCTTCTAGGGCCGCGTTGCCAGCCCGTTCCCCGATGCCATTAATAGTACATTCTAGCTGTCTGGCACCATTTTTAACCGCTTCTAAGAAGTTAGCTACCGCTAAACCTAAATCATTGTGACCATGAACTGAAACTACTGCCTGGTCTATATTTGGTACGTTATCACAGATGCCTTTAATCAATGCGCCAAACTCAGTGGGGGTAGTATATCCCACTGTATCAGGAATATTAACAGTAGTTGCCCCTGCTGCGATCGCCGCTTCTAATACTTGATACAAATATTCCGAATCAGTCCGCACTGCGTCCATGGGGGAAAACTCCACGTCATCCATAAAGGACTTGGCGTAAGCTACCATTTCTTGAGCTATATCCAAGACTTCAGCACGAGATTTCTTTAACTGGTGCTCTAAATGAATATCAGAAGTAGAAATAAAAGTATGAATCCTAGCATTAGCAGCAGGTTCTAAAGCTTCTGCGGCAGCCTTGATATCGGCTTTAATTGCTCTAGCTAAGCTACAGATAACAGGGCCATTTTCTGTTCCCACCTGTGCCGCAATTTTTTGTACCGCTTCAAAGTCTCCTGGGCTGGCAAAAGCGAACCCCGCTTCAATTATATCAACCCCAAGTCGTGAGAGAGAATGGGCAATTTCCAGCTTTTCTTCAACGTTGAGGGTTGCACCAGGAGATTGTTCTCCGTCTCTTAAAGTGGTGTCGAAAATAATGATGCGGTCTTTTGAATTTTCCATAACCCAAACTCTATTTTTTAGCTTGTTGCTGATTTCTCGGTGTTGATTTGAGGATCTGATATATTTAATGTTTGTTTTTCTAGATCCCGATTGGGCAACATTACTTAAAAAGTATAAGCCATTTTCAGATCCAAATTCAGCAACGCTTTTCCATTTATAGCTTGTTATCTAGCACTAATAGCAGGTAAAGCTGGCTGAGGTTGAGGAGTTGTCTTTTCTAATAGCAAGTTTCTAATTAACCTAGCTGCCATTTTTTGAGTTAATTTTCCTGCTACTTTTTGCCCTATTTCCTGAGTTTCTGGTTGAGAAATGATTTTGGCAACGATAGAAATTAAATGAGTAGGGTCAAAACCTGGAGTTTGTTGCAGAATACCCACAATATTTTTTAGGTGAGTCGTGGTGTAGGAATCTTCGCGAAAATCTACAGGAGTTTCTTGAATCGTTAAACCTACCTGTTGGCGGAAAGCAGTAGAAATATTAAATATAGTTCTCCGTCCCAAACCGTCGATAACGTTAACAAGTTCTTCGGCAAGGCGATCGCGAATAAATATACCGCGATCGCTATATAGATATTCTAGAGCCTGGTCTACTACTCCGTCAAAATCATAGTCTCTAGAATCTGTAGCATTCTTGAGCAGGTTTTCTAAACGATGCCAGCGAAAACCTTCTTCTTTAAACAGCAAGTCTTTTAAAGATGCCCTTAATTCAGGGGCAGGATCGGTAAGTAAGCGTTTAGCAATATAAGGGTAGGCTTTACTAAGAACCTTAAACTCTGGATCGATACCGATCGCAATCCCTTCTAAAGTTACCATCGAACGAATGATCAAAGCATAGTAAGCAGGGACGGTAAAGGGAAATTCATACATCATTGCCGACATTTGATCGGTAATGCTTTTAAAGTTTAATTCTGCCACAGTTGCCCCTAAAGCATTGCCAAATACGTTAGCTAAAGCAGGAACTATAGGCTGTAAATTTACATCAGGTGTCAAAAAGTCTAGCTTGACGTAATCTCTGGCTAAAGCTTCAAAATCGCGGTTAACTAAGTGAACTACCGCTTCAATTAAACCGTACCTTTGATAAGGCTTGATACGGCTCATCATGCCAAAGTCTAAATAAGCCAGTCTTCCATCTGCCATTGCCAATAGGTTGCCAGGATGCGGGTCTGCATGAAAGAAACCATGCTCTAACAATTGTCTTAGGGAGCATTCTACTCCTATTTCTACTAGGTGGGTTGCATCAATTCCCTGTGCCTGAACAGCATCAACATCGGTTAACTTAACCCCGTCAATCCATTCCATGGTTAAAACGCGCTTACCCGTATAGTCCCAATAAATTTTAGGTACATAAATTTCTTCTATGTAGCCATAGAGCTTTTTAAACTTGTCAGCGTTACGTCCTTCTTGATTGTAGTTGGTCTCCTCAAAAATACGTTCTGCCAATTCATCGATAATTGAGCGTAGATTAGAACGTACCTGCTTCACGTTGTCCTGCACCCAACCTGCTAGGATACGCATGATATAGACATCAAGGGTTATACGGCGGTCGAGGTTTGGACGCTGGACTTTGACCGCTACCTCTTCTCCTGTTTTCAGTCTACCTTTATATACCTGTCCTAAAGAAGCTGCTGCAATAGGTTCAGGAGAAAGCTCTGCATAGATTTCTGCTGGTGGTTTACCCAATTCTTCTTCAATAAAGCGAAACGCTACTTCATTAGAAAAAGAGGGAATTTTATCTTGTAGGGTTGTCAATTCTTCCAAATAAGCAGGAGGAACAACATCGGGTCTAGTAGACAACGCCTGACCAATTTTGATATAAGCAGGACCTAACTTAGTTAAGATTTTGATTAATTGACGCGCTCTCTTTTTTTGCTTAGGAATAGAGTTACCCCTAAAATTGTCCCACCATACCCCAAGAGCAAAACGGCTAAAAGGAAACAAAATACTAATCAGTCGAGCAAGCACCGTAAAAGGACGATTGCTGTATCTGGCATTGTTTGTGGCTGGGTTGTAACGCCAGTCTGCATTTGGCTCATCATAAGCCAGATCGGTATCTTCGTATTGGTCAATCGCCTGAGAATTGACGGTAATAGTATCTTGTACAGGTAACAATGTCGGCTGAGGCATAATTTATAAGACTGACGTTAACAACTCTTTCTTTGTAAATAATTGTAACAAGAGATTCAAGTAAACAACTCTCTCTTAAGATTAAAGTCTCAAAAGCTGATCTGAAAATTAGGTATTACCGAATCTTCTAATCTTGGTTATCGAGTTGACCCATTTAAAACCACAGTAGCCAATTTAATTGATTTAAGCATTTCAGCAGCAGAAGCAAATCGCCGTTGAGGCAGCTTTTGTAAAGCTTTAGATATAGTAGAACGCAAGAGAAAAGGAACTGTCTGAGGAATACTTACTGTTTTACTCAAATGGGAATTTCTTAAATCTTGATATATGCCCGAAAAGGGTCTTTCGCCGACGAGGAGTTCATACAGCATTACCCCAACAGCATAAAGATCTGAAGCATGGGAATAACGACCATAAAATTGTTCTGGAGCCATGTAAGCTGGTGAACCTGTATCGCCATTAGCCGAAAGCTGGGAATTTGTCTCTGAAACCAAACGAGCGATACCAAAATCAGCAATTCGAGCAGTCCAACCGTTTGCTTGAGGTTCTAATAAAATATTCTCTGGTTTGAGGTCTCGATGAACAATATCGCGATCGCGAGCATACTCTAAACCTGATAGAATATCTATAATTAGCTTGAGACTTTGCAGTGGCTCTATTTTCTCCTCAGACTCAATTAGCTCTCTCAAAGTGCCTCCTTGGCAGTAATCCATTACTAAATATCTTCTAGTGAGGCTATACTCTAATCCTCGGCAGCTAACGATATTGGGATGCTGCAAAGTTACCAAAAATCCCAATTCACGCAAAAACAGCCTAGTAGGAAATTGTTTTCGGTCGAGTTCTTTTAGAGCTACTAGTTCTTTAGT
Organism: Chroococcales cyanobacterium; assembly: GCA_038259125.1. Classification (GTDB taxonomy): domain Bacteria; phylum Cyanobacteriota; class Cyanobacteriia; order Cyanobacteriales; family Xenococcaceae; genus Waterburya. Next base: position 14,115 of record JBBSPC010000096.1, read on the forward strand.
TTGAAGATGTGCTGCACAGAAAACCTGACCGTATTGTCCTTGACCAAGGGCGTGGAGAATTTGATATTGGGATTGATATTTAGCATTTAGAGACATACTAAGAGAAGTCAGAAGTAGGGGCGAACGGCCCTTCGGGTTCGGCAGTCGCTTTAAGTCGAGTAAGGCTTTAGCCGCAACTGACCCGCCCAACGCGCTGCCTCACCGTTCGCCCCTACAAAAGTCAGAAGACGTTAAGTAGATATTAAGAGAACAAGCCACTAGCTAATACTTGGTCAGAATCTTGCCCATTAGAAGTAGAGTCTGATTGATGAATCTCTTGAGTGATGTTTTTAGCCTTTTGATAGTTGTCTAAATCTCCTTGTTCAAAATATAATTTTGCTGCCTTGCGTAAGTCTTCTACTGCTGCTTTTCTGCTACCTGTATTTGAATATAACAAGCCTCTTTGAGAATAAGCTTCAGCATATCCAGAATCAATTTTGATAGCTTTGGTATATTCTTCAATTGCTTTTAGCTTTTCGCCCATCTGCTCATAATCAATAGCTTTTTGGTAGTGCAATTTAGCATAACTAGAAACATCAGTCAGAGCCAAGGTCAACTCTGTTATTTTGGATGCTAGCTCATCATATTGGGACTGTAGTTGCTGATAATTGCTATCATGCTGAGTTTGTCGATCTCCAAGATTGCTAAGATCGTTTTGATGATGTTGAATAAGTTGCGCGATCGCTTTATTATTTTCTCTAGTTGTTAAATTCAACAGCCGTTTACGATTAATTAAATTAAACGCAACGCTAGCAGATAGGGGAACTGAAGCTAAAAACATCTTGCCTAAAAGTATAGATGCCACTGTTCCGCCAATAGAACCAACTACAGCGCACCCTTCAACAATATTTAACCAATGGTTATCTTGATAATTTGTTTTTGTTGGTAATTGTTTTTCCATGATTTTTAAAAATAAGTTCAAGTAGAATAATTACTTTAATTAAGTTCTTTCTTTTTGTTAACGAAAGTTACGGCAAGAATTGATTATTGTGGTCATCTAAGGATATTCCAGAGACTAAATCTTTTAGCTCAGTATGCTTTGATTGAGCTGCAATACTGGCAACATTAAAGCCAATTCTTCAGTGGTCAGAAATTCTTTCAGAACTTCTGGCATTATGTTGTAGGTTGCTTGAGATATATTTTGAGTCTTATTTGCATTGACAATTGTCCGATGCCAAAGCAAAAGACTGTCCCGCAGCCAATCTAAATCATTAATTAGCATTGCTGCTACAGTACAACGCAATATAATCGTCACATCTCTACGCCAAATAGAACTTAAGTTTTTAGAACCTCTAGTAAATAAGCTAGGATTCTGTATATCCATCTTCCTTTTGGTTCGGTCTAAAATTTTTTCTTCCCCATCTCTAATTTTTTCGTAGGAACTGACGCGTAAGTCAACAGACTGAATATAATTTTTGATAAATTCCAGTTCTTGGTCTGTAGCATAGCGACCATCGGCTTCTACGCTTAATTTAGTTAGTTGATTTAACATGGCTTGAATTTTTTAGCTGATAATTTAATTTTTAATTGATTTAAACTTTATAAGTACTAGCAAGATATTGATCTACTTTGACTTGAGTATTTTGAAGTTGAGAAATCATTGTACGAGTAATTAATTTGCCTTCTTCGACTAAAATCTTACCGTTAAGAGGGTGAAGAATATTCTGTTCTGCTCGACGACCAATTAAGCTTTCAATATCTTCAATTTCACTCACATACATCCCAGAAGGAAGTTCAACCACAATTCCCTCGCCTATGACTCGCGCTTGGCAGGCAAGACGCGAATTCGTACCATAGGTAGTAATTGTTTCTAAGGTTCGCTGTTCTTGACGATTAAGAGGAGAAAGACTTTCCATTCCCTCTTTGATAAAAATATGACAGATGGCACATCTACCCTTACCACCGCACTGGGGCAGGATATTGAGCTCGTTGTTTAAGAGTCCAGATAATAGATTATCGTTTGTCTTAATAGATTTTTCTTGATTAATTGGGTCAAGCCTAACTACTTTCGCCATAAATACTCCTTATATTCTTAACTGCATATATAAATTGAAGAAGCTAAACATTTTATCGTTTGTCTTAATAGATTTTTTTTGGTTAATTGGGTCAAGCCTAACTACTTTCGCCATAAATACTCCTTATATTCTTAACTGCATATATAAATTGAAGAAGCTAAACATTAAACGCTAGCAGCATTCTCTTTATTAGTTAAACGCTTCATAATCGTGTCATGGTCTTGGTTTTCTTCTAACCAACTTTCTACTGGTTTAAGTCTTTCTAACAAACCCACGACAAATTGATTAGACTCTGCTCCCATAGATTCGCAGGCGGTTTGTATACAGTGAAGATTTCGTCCAGTTAGTTGACTAAAAAAAGCACTATAAATACCTGCTTCCAAAAAACATTGAGGTTGATTCTCCAAAGTTGCTGTTTCTGCGAAAGCGGAATGCTTTACTTGGACTACTAAAAATCCCTGTTGATAATAGTCCATATTTAGATCCATGATGCCCCAACCGTGGGTCTTCCAACATTGCTTCAAAGATTGTAACAACTCCACCATCTCCATTTGAGCAATGGGTTTGCCATAGTAATTAGTTAATTCTTCTCCTAACCTTCGGTAGAAATTTTTGCCCCACCAACGACCGCAGTTAAACAGTACTATTCCCGCAGCCGAGCCTACTTCTTCTTTTAAGCTGACATGAATTGCCTGAAGCAAAACCTCTGGCAAAGCTATCAAGCGAGATCCTTGACGATTTTCAATCAAACCAAATTCAAAATCTCCCTGGACATAAGCATTTGGCGCAAAATAATTTCCTAATAAGGACTTGTCTTTGACTAACTCAGCAATTTCAATCATTTTTATCCTCCTACAGTATTTAGAATTTTTTCACCCAACAGAGTCGTCTGAGTTTGTGACAAAAAAGGCTTAATTAAAGCAAATTGTTCTGGGGGGAGTAACTCTTTCAAGTGAGAGAACAATAAGTCATAAATGGTATTTTCTAAAGACTGCATTTGATGAGCCTGTACCATCTCAGTGAGCCACTCAAGAACACTACGCTGAAGATACTCTGGGTTGTTGAGTAACATTGCCATAGCGCAATAACGCATTATGGACAGCCAATGTTTCAAAGCTTTTTCTAAAAGCTGAGGATCTTCTGCTGCATGAACTTCCGAAAGTTCTTCTGCTATGGGTTGAAAAATATCTATTTCATGGTCACGTAAATATTCATAGACTTCTAATCGTTTAGCTAATGATGCTGCATAGATTTGGAATGCTTTTATTTCTAATCGCTTTAAATAGTGATCCTCTGCTAGGTACAAAAGATTTTCAATATCAGATTGCATAGTTATTGGTTTAAAATAATTTAGTAAAATTGTCTAATCTTAGTTCATCACTTGGTGGCGAATCTGATTCTGGGATGGGTTCTAATTTTGATTTTAGTAAAGGTGAAATTTCAGATTCGGATTTCCAGGGGAAAAGTTGAAAAAAGCTGCCTACGGTTAAAGTCAAAGAAAAAACAGGGGAACTAATTTCTGATATTAGTTCCCCTTTCCAGTTGCTGTGACTAAAAAATTCTTCTATTTTCTGGCATAACCAAGATACTTCTTGAAAAATATCATTAGTATCTACTTGGGGTTTACCTGACCAATTACTCTGATTACAAAACTCTTGGACTGAGAAATGCTGCCATAAAAAAGAACTGCTCATTTAAGATATTCCCCGTTTTCCAACTGCGTTTGAATATCTTTAGCGGTAGCACCTTCATTTTGCCAAAAGGTAGCTGCATTAATAGTTTCTTTCTTACCTAAGAGAAACTTACAGTAGGTTTCACCCATGGAATAGCATTGAATTTCGATGCAGTCTAATTCTTTTTTTATCAAACTACTAAAGAAACCTGAAAACAAACCTGCATAGATATGACAAACTGGTTTACCCACATCTCCTAAAGTACGAGCTACAGCAGAATCGAAGATATTAATAAACAAAAATCCATTCTTCTGGTCGCTAAGATCTATATCCCAGTTACCCCAGCCTTGGGCAGTAAATGGCCACCACCAAGCTTCTAATACATAGGGAAGAATATGTTGATCAATTCCTTTTTCGTAACCAAATTCTTCTTTAAACCATTGACCAAAAAATTTGGCATCTCTCCTACCCCATTCTGCACCAATATTGTACATTACAACTGAGGAGGCACTACCTATTTCTTGTTCTAAGCCTTCGATAAGACCAATAATAAAATCTTCGGTTACTAAAATATCCCGGGATTGATTCCAGTCAATAATTTTGCCCGTATTGCCTTGAAAACAGAAAAAATTATCTAACTTATAGTGCTGATGTTTTTTGGGAAATTTGCTTTTAAGAAAATGTTCATTAATCAGCTTTGTGTCAGGCTTTGTTGTTGTTGAAACCATTTATATACTCTACTAATTTAATTAAGCAGTCTATAATTTTTCGTAACTCAATTGTCTTAGTCTTAAATTTAAAACAAAAAGCTAGATTTAGCCTCTGTATTTATAAGTATATGAAGTGTTCTAATTACGCAATTTTTTAAATTACACCTGCATTTCTACGGAAATAAATATCTAGGATGATTGTGCTAAGGTGGGAAAATCTTTGATTATGGAAGAACATGATTTAGTAAAAGAATTCATCCATTCTTGAAACCAATATAGTTTTTCTGGGCTAATAAAACTGGAGACAGTTCCTTGAAAAACTATTTGATTTGAGTTATTAATTTCAAACTGATTAAGCCAATCAAATTTTGGACGAGAAGAGCGAAAATATTTAGTGGCAATAATGCGACCTATATATTTACTGCTATAACTATAGAGATGGTTAAATTGAGCAAGTAACTCGTCTAAAGTACAGTTTTGCATCATTTTAATATGTACCATTCCTACACTGGCAGGATCAAAGCCAAGAGGAATATTTGTATCATCATCATAAATAGACCCTTCTAGATTAGCCATATTCAAGTTAACGCCAATAAAGAAAGCGCCCGTCAAATTGGCCCAACGAAAGTCAACCTTAATTGAATTTACGGTGTCCAATAAGCTGTTGTTTTGGACATCTTTAGTAGTATTTGTTTCTACAAGTTTGGTTGCAGAAAGATTGGCTCTATTAAGATTTGCACCTGCAAAATTAGCTCGATAAATATTTGCACCAGTTAAGTTTGCTCTGCTAAGATTAGCATCAGCAAAATTTACGCCTGAAAGATTTGCTCTACTAAGATTTGTTTGAACTAAGCATGATTCTCTAAGATCGGCATTACTCAAATCAATTTGGCTCAAAAAAGCTCCCTCTAGATTTGCTTTTTCAAGCTGTACTTGATGAAATTGCCTTGCACCGAAAGAATATTGTTCACAAAGTTCAATAGCAGCACTCTTATTAGACATAATTAAAATCTCTGACCTGATACTTCTTTAAATTAAGATTAATCACTTTTATATGTCTTGTAAAGAGAGTACGAAAGTAATTAAAAAGTTAAAATATTTACCTAAAATTATATGGTATAGCATAGTTTTTTCTGGGAATTTTTTAAGATGAAGGAAGCTTATTTTCCAACTGAGTTTAATCTTGTTATGAACTAACAACTATATAGTAAATTTGTACGGTGCGTAAGTCCTAAAACCATTAACGCTAGTTTTTGCAACGAGTGGAAACTACCAGAGAGCGATCGCCTTATGGTGCAGCCTATAAAACGTAGAGCAAATGGAAAATATCGCTGTTTATAATTAATATACAACCTAAGTCCTAAGTAGCTAGGCGGAATTAAATATAAAACCTATCTTTTTTGGACTTTGGACAAACAGCAAAATGATTCGCGAATACTCATCGCGAATTTGTCTTCAGTAATTAGCTTGAT
>JBBSPC010000097.1:0-19746 GCA_038259125.1 Chroococcales cyanobacterium
ATAAATTATGTCGTTTTAAGAGTTCTTCTATTATTTAATAGTGGTTCTACTTTTACAATAGTGAACAAGCTACAATTACCCACTCACAATCACTTCAGCTATTAATTCTCATATCAACTTTTCTTGGTGCAAGATCTGAGACTTCCACTCCAAATATTTTTGATTGCTCCCACCTTCGGCATATCTAGCATTACGTTTACTCTGACGTTTTTCAAGACTGCCATCGCCCAGCAAACAACCAGTTAGAAATTCGTATAATTCTTGGTCGGGCTTTTTCCCTTCATAGCTAAGATAATGCGATCTATTTATTGCTTCTTTTCCTCTTTGTAATTTCATTCGTGAATTAATTACAGTAAGATTTGGATATAGTTTTCTGTATTTTTCAGTCGTCAGCCCATGCGTTTTCAAGTGGTTATAGCCAATCATCTCAAATTGCTGTTTGCATATGGCACAAGTCACCAAATCGATACCTTGTTGTTTTAATTGTTCAATTCTGTTGCGTTGACGACGGCGATTGGCTTCAGCAATGGAACGTTTTCGGTAGATAGCCTGACATTCGGAGCTTCCGCAAGTACGATAACAAGCATAATGAACAAGATCGGGATTGACTTTTGTTCCACAAACCAGACAATTAAAAGGTTTTCTCATGTCTTACAAATTCCAGTAATTAGACTTTAAGCAAAAAACTGGATCGAGTTCGTGAATTTCACAAGCCCACTGACTTAAGAAAGAAAGAATATTATCTCTAACTTCTGAATCATACACTTCACCATGTTGTGTACCCACCTCTTTGATAGATTCATGCAATTGGCGACGTACTTGAGGCAAGGGTTTGGGTTTCATTGCTCTCTTTAACTCATACATCATGGTGGATACAGCAAGGTTTCCCGTTTCGTCATACATCGCCCAGTCATTTATATGGTTTTCCATGATGCTTTCTTAATTTTGTCTATTATATCATCATATATGCTGACTTTACTCAAATATCTTGTTTTAAAAGTTAACAACAATTGCGTTTTGCTTTGTCATAATTGAAACTATGGGAAAAGCAGGCAAAGCTCTTAAACAAGTATTAGAAGCGCACAACATTAGTCAAAGCTCACTAGCTTTCAATTTAGGTGTTGAACGCTCAATTGTTTTTCGCTGGTTTCACGAGCAAATAGATCCGACTGCTGAAACTGTCAGCCAAATTGTTCGAGCCCTACAAATAATCAATACATCTGCTGCACAAGACTTTATACAAGCTTACTTAGGCGATCTAACACATTCGGGCAATACAACTACCAGCCACCATTTACCACCATCTGACAAAGTTGATGTATCAGTTTTGTCGCTAATCTTTGATAAAACTACTAATTCTTATAAATATCTTTTCTTTCTTGCGCTTTTAGATATTTTAAAAAGACGGCATTTTGATGTTTTATCACCTATTAGTTTTGAAGAAATTATTATTGAGATGCTAGCTAATGCTTGGTATCCGCATAATTATTTCAAATTGTCTTTTGGAACACAAGACCAAATTACTAGCAAATTAGATTCTTTAAATTTAGTAATTACTGAGCCGATATTACAATTTAGAGATACAGACAAAAAGCTTTTAAGAAAAACAATTAAAGAACAAAATCTTGATGACATAATTACCTTTACAAGTCGATACGTACCATTCCGCTTAATACGTCCTTTTTTCGCAAATGAAACTAGAAGAATGAAAGATTATGATGTCAATCCTACTATTATTGATTTAGCTAAAACTAGATTCGATACTCAGAAGCCTTTATATTGTTTTAATTCTAAAAACTTAAGTAATTGTCATGCCGTAGTTTTGCATCAGGAATGGTTAAAATACATTTCTAATAATTATTCTATTATTAGAGGTTGGGTATCTTGGGAATGGTTGAATTATATGCAGTCAAAAAATATAAATATTCCTAACATAGTCAATAAATTATTTATTCCACAACAAAGAAATTCTCTAAGCAAACAGACACAATATTGGAAGTTAATTTTAAATCATCAAAAACTCAAATGTATTTATTCTCAAGTTGAATTAGACAAAAATAGCATTTCATTAGATCATTATGTGCCTTGGTCATTTGTAGCTCATGACCAATTATGGAATTTAATTCCTACAACTACATCTGTTAATTCTTCTAAATCTAACAATATTCCTTCGGAACAATATTTTAATAATTTTGTCAAATTACAGCATCAAGGTTTAACAATTTATGCTCAAAATAACTCTAGGAAAAAATGGCTGAACTGTGCAGAAGACTATATTGTAGAGTTAAAAGTAAGCCAAGCTGATGATTTGCTGAATTTTGAAGTTTTTCACCATGCCTACCAAGCAACACTAAAACCTTTAGTTTCTTTAGCATCAATTCAAGGTTTTAAACAAAATTGGATTTATCAAAACAACCAAAACTAATTTATTCAGTCCACAATAACCGAAGTTTTTTAGCAAATCCGCCTTTTTCCTGTCGTTTTTGTTCTTGTTTTGCTAAAACTGTATCTTTATCTATTTCTAAATTAATCAGAATTGCGTCTATAACTTCATGAATATCGGCTAATTCTTCCACTAAATTATCTGGCTCTGCTTGTGCTGCTTCTTTGGCTTCTTCAACTAATTTATTGAGTAAAGCTTGATGATACTCAGAGCGTGACATTGTTTCAACTTCACATTTTCTTCTAGCTTGGCGGATGATTTCAGGTATGCGATCGCGGATAAGTTTGTTATATTCTTGGCGCATAATTTAATTTACAAGTAGAAACTAATTTCTATGATATTGTCCCCGCACATTTAGCAGTTCAAGCAATGCGGGATAACGGCTATAAAAATGCAGCCTATGCGATCAATTTTGAACAATGAGGAATTACTTATCTAGCAATCTCTGGTCACAAATTCTATGCACCCAAAGGAGTAGGAGCATTGATTGTCAGAAAAGAACATTATCCAGAACCGATTATCTTTGGTGGAGGTCATCAAAAAGGATTGCGATCGGGAACGCTTAATGTACCTGGCATTGTTGGTTTAGATGAAGCCTGTCGATTAAGACAATTAGAAATGGCAGAAGATGAACAGGCGATCGCTCTTTTACGAAATAAATTACAGAAATTGCTACAAGAAAAAATACCCAGCCTAGTTGTCAATGGCGATCTAACCTCTCGATTAGCTGGAAACCTTCATATTTCTATTCCAAGAATTCCCAATAGTGCCATTATTGCTAGAATTCGAGATCGCCTGGCTATCTCTACTGGTTCAGCTTGCTCTTCAGCAGTCGCAGCACCTTCTCATGTCTTGAGAGGAATGAACCTATCTGAAGAATTAATCGAAAGCTCTTTGAGGATAGGTTTAGGAAAATTTACTACCGAAAAAGAAATAGAACAATCCGCAGAAATAATTTCTGATGCTGTAGAAAAAATAGAACGCTTAATGTCAGTGTAATTGCTAATCTTCTGGTTTCCTCTGACTTCTTTTCCACCTTTCTAACTGTCTCTGCTTGAGTTCTTCAGATATTCGCATATCAGTTAACTCTTCTCGATCGAAAACCAAGCCGTCTAATTTAATCAGACATCCAGCTAATTTCTCAATTTCTTCATCCGTAGGGCGATCGCCTGACAATAGTTTTTTCAATCTACTAACCGAAACTTTGGATTCTTTTGCCAAATGCTTTAAGCCCCAGTCAGGATTCTCTAAAGTCTTCTCAATTGCAGTAGCTATCGTCGGTAGCGAAGAAAAACTCAAATCTTCTTGTGCAAGGCTACTGCTGGCAAAGGGTACTACTTTTTGCGATCGCCTTTGTGTAGACTGTTCCTGCTTATTTATCCAGTCCTTAACAGCGTCCTCTAAAGTATCGTTAATATTTTGTCCCGCTTGTTTGCAGGCTGCCTTGAACTCCATAGTAAGTGTTTTGGGAATAAATCCTCTCAATTCTCTATATTCAGACGATCTCCGTTTATCTACCACTCGCTATTTATCTTCTAACACTTTGCTCGTTTAATTTTCTCACACAATTTTATTAACTTGTTTTATTGCGCTATTATCGCTACTATTGCTTTTGTTGCTATTAAGCTGTATATTTATCTCAGTGATTTGTTTTCTGCCATCATGGGATAAGCCTGACGGCACAGCTTCATAGCTATGAAACGAACTATCAAGACTAATCAGACCCATAACCTCGAGCTCTTAAATCGTTCTGAAAATTTTGGCATCGAAAAACTACAAACCAACATTTCTAACTTATATGGTGTACATTCAATAATTAACTGTCGCTATTTAACAAATTAGTGTCGTGCAAATAAATAGTCTATACAGCTTTATTTGCAAGCATTTTACTGCTATTGATACAATATTATTAACTCTATCTTTTCAAAGCTTGCCTTCACATTTTGTTTGTCGCAAATGCAAATGTTTAAATATTTATTTGTCGGATATTTTTCCAAGCAAATTTTTCTTGTCTTGTAAAGTTTAATAAATTAAATGTCGTAACTTTGACTAAATTTCGATATTATTTGAACTAAAGTAGTAATTTTGAATTAATTGAACTAGAAATCAGTTAGTCTCAGTACGGCTCATGTTAACCGAAAACTCTGAAGATCTACACTCCAATATCAAAAATCGATTGCCATCTAACGAGTTGATCACTGATGAGGTCAGGTTAAAAATGGAGATAGTTCAAAGTCTGACCGAACCATGCGATCGCGCTACCTATAGCAAGAGAAAAAAAGCAGCAGCAAAGAAATTAGGGATATCAATTCGCTCTGTAGAAAGACTGCTGAAGAAGTATCGCGAGCAAGGATTAGTGGGATTAACCAAAACCCGTTCTGATAAAGGTCATTATCGTATTGGAGAAGATTGGAAAGACTTTATTCTAGAAACCTATAAACAAGGCAACAAAGACGGTAGAAGAATTACTCGCCATCAAGTATTTCTCAAAGTTAAAGGTCGAGCTTTACAACTGGGTTTGAAGAAAAAAGATTATCCTTCTCATCAAACTGTCTATCGGATTTTAGACCGTTTTATTGAAGGCAAACAGAAAAAACTGCAAGCTCGTAGTGCTGGCTATGTCGGTTCAAGATTAACCCATATGACTCGCGATGGAAGAGAGCTTGAGGTAGAGGGAAGCAATGATGTCTGGCAATGCGACCATACTAGACTCGATATTAGGTTAATTGATGAATTTGGAGTATTGGATCGACCTTGGTTAACTATTATTATTGATTCCTATTCACGTTGTCCGACGGGATTCTATTTGGGATTTGATGCACCTAGTTCTAATATTGATGCTTTAGCTTTACGACATGCAATCTTGCCCAAATACTATGGTTCGGGATATCAACTTAAAAATGAATGGGCTAGCTATGGTAAACCTAATTACTTTTATACCGATGGCGGAAAAGACTTCCGTTCGATCCACATTACCGAACAGGTAGCCGTAGAACTAGAGTTTAGTTGTGCATTGAGAAGAAGACCTTCTGATGGTGGTATTGTCGAGCGATTTTTTCGTAGTCTAAACGACCGCGTTCTACGAGGATTAGCAGGTTATACAGGTAGAAATGTTCAACAAAGACCCAAAGATGTGGATAAAAATGCTCTGTTAACAATTGAAGACTTAGAACAAATTTTGGTGCGTTATCTAGTTGATGAATATAACCAAAAAACCGATGCTCGTAGTAAAAATCAAAGTAGGATGGAGCGTTGGGAAGCAGGATTGTTAATAGAGCCTTATTTATACCAAGAAAGGGATTTAGACATTGCTTTAATGAAGCAAGAAAGACGTAAAGTTCAGCAGTATGGAACAATTAATTTTGAAAGTCTGGTTTATAAGTCAGAACATTTAAAAGGCATGGCTGGAGAAATTGTTTCCATAAGGTACGATCCGCAAGATATTACCACAATTTTAGTTTACGAACGTCTACCTGACTCTACAGAAAAGTTTCTCGATTACGCTCACGCTCAGGGCATAGAGGACAAAAGATTGTCTTTAAGAGATCATCAAGCCACAAAACGAAAAGTTCGTGAAGAGGGAGAAGAAGTTAATAATCAGACTATTCTAGCGATGCTAGAGCGAGAAGAATTCGTTAGTGAAACAGTAACTAAAAATCGCCAACAATGTCGTCAAGCTGCCCATGAAACAGTTAATCCCGTCAAATCAGTGGTGGAAAAACTAGATATTTCTGAACCAAAAGTAACAGACTTGGACATAGACGATGAAGAATTAGAACTACCACCTCCCTTTCAAGTCCAGTATATGGATGACTTATTTGAAGAAGACTAAATGAATTAAAATAATGACTAACACTCAAACTGTTGCCGATCAATTTGGCGGCTTTGAACCATCCTCTCCTGAAATTCAAGCAGAAATAGAACGCCTCAGTCGTCAACCTTATCTCGAATTGAATCGAGTTAAAAATTGCCATAGCTGGATGTATGAATTGCTAATGTCCAAAAGTACGGGGCTTTTAGTAGGTGAATCTCGTTCTGGTAAGAGCGTCACTTGTAAGTCTTTTACAGAGAGATATAACAAATTTAAGCTTGGTAAAGGAAAAAGAATCAAGCCTGTAGTTTATATTCAAATTCCCGTAAATTGTGGCTCTAGAGAATTTTTTATCAAAATACTCAAGGTATTAAATAAACCTACAAACGGAAATATCTCCGATTTGCGAGAAAGAACTTTGGATGCCTTGGCACTTCATCAAGTTGAAATGTTGATTGTTGATGAAGCTAACCACTTGGAACAAAAGACTTTTTCCGATCTCAGGCACGTTTATGATGAAGATGAGCTTAATTTAGCAGTTTTGTTAGTAGGTACAACAAACCGTCTACACGCAGTGATTAAGCGTGATGAACAAGTTGAAAATCGTTTTTTGGAAGAATATGAATTAGATCGCCTAGATGATAAGGAATTTAAACAAATGGTTGTTATTTGGGAACGAGATGTTTTACAGTTGCCTGAACCATCCGATCTAGCTAAGGGTAAAACTTTTACTACTTTAAAAATAGTTACGAAGAAATTAATTGGTCGATTAGACATGATTTTACGTAAAGCCGCTATTAGATCTTTGCGTCAAGGTCATCAAAAAGTCGATTCCGAAATTTTAAAGCAAGTGATGTCTTCAACGAAATGGTCTAATGCAAGAAGAAATTAACAATAGCCGGTATTGGTTGACTAAAGTAGAACCATTAGAAGGGGAAAGTATTAGTCACTTTTTAGGTCGTTTTCGTCGTGCCAGGGGTAATCGATTTTCTGCTGCTAGTGGTCTGGGGCAAGTAGCGGAATTAGGTGCAGTTTTAGCAAGGTGGGAAAAATTTTATTTTAATCCATTTCCCACCCAACAGGAATTAGAGGCTTTGGCTGAAATAGTGATGGTAGATGTCGATCTCCTGAGATTAATGTTTCCACCCAAGGGAACTACGATGCAATGTAAGCCAACTCTATTATGTGCTGTCTGTTATCAAGACGAGCCTTATCATCGGATTGAGTGGCAGTTTAAAAATAAGAGAGGGTGCGATCTCCATCAACTACGATTTTTGTCCAAATGTATCAACTGCGAAACTTCTTTTTTAATTCCTTCACAGTGGGAAATTGGTGAATGTCTGCATTGTGGTTTGCAATTTGGAAAAATGGCTAGACATCAACAAGCAATTCATATTAACGATAAATAAGAATATCAATGAAGGAAAAAAAATTAGTTTAAGTGGAGTTTTTGAGTGAGCGGGTTGCTAAAATGCGGTTTCGCTAACTTACAATCTCGGATCGACAGGTTCGCTTTCCAGTGCCAGCACCCCGAAAACACATTCATGCACCTGTCTTAAAGGTGCGCCAGCCACAAAACGCTCCAAAGCTTCAATCCCCAAGGCAAATTCTCTCAATGCCAGCGATCGCTTCTTCGATAACCCCCTTTGCTTTAAAGATGCTAAGTTTTCTGGCAACGAATATTCCAAACCGTAGATAATTCTCAGATATTCCGCACCGCGACACTTGACCGCAGGTTGGATTAACTTATTACCATTGCGAGCAATAAAGCTTATTGGCTTAACTACCATACCCTCCCCACCAGCACGAGTGAGTTCTTCCCACCACTCAATACCTCCTTGGAATTCGGCTTCGTTGTTGAGAGCGATAACTTTGTAGTTAGTTGCCAGTAAGATTTCCGAGTCACTCTGACAGATCTCCGCAATCTGTTCCATGTGCCAACTGTGAGTTTTGTCGGTATGGACTCGACTCTCAGTTGCCAAAATATGAAATGGAGCTAATTTAAGGTCTTCTATCTTATTAACCGACCAACAGTATTGACGGTAGGCGTTGACATATCTCTCAGCTAAATCTCGTTTCTGGCGATACTGAGGCAGTAAAGAACCGACATCGATACGGCGATCGCTTACCTGTTGCAAGCAGTTTATCACCGCACTCAAGCCGCGATTAGCCGCTAGACCTACAGGTGCGTACTGTTGCTTGAGTAGTTCCCGTGCCTTTGCCGACCAAGGCATCAATTCGCAGTCCAGACAGACCCAATCTGTATTTAGATTATTCCAGAAACTGCTATTAGTCAGAGCCGTGTTAAGCTGAGTCAGCAATGCGGTTTCCAATGCTTCACTATCGAAAAAGCGTCGTCCCGTTCTGGTGTAGCAAATTCCGAAACTGCCATCGTCGATACCGAATCTTTTTGCAGCAACTTGAGAATCGCGACAGACAATAACAATCGCACGAGAACCCATATGTTTCTCTTCGCAGATAACCGTCTTGACCTGGTGCTGTTGGTAATATTCAAAAGCTTCAAGAGGATGTTCCAACAGGTTAGGTAATTTAGAAGTAGCTACGGGAGACATGGTAGGCGGCAGATAAATCAGCCACTTGGGATTGACTGCAAAGCGACTCATTAGTTCTAGTGCTGCAACTGCCTGTTCTTCGCGGATGGTAATCTGGCGATGAATATTGGTAGAAATCAGGCGTTTGCCCGTGACATCGGCAATATCTAATACATCGTCTTGCTGTTGCTGGACGCTAAGGTTATCAGATATAGCCTTTAAAGGCTTAACAGGTTCGCAATAAACTCGTGCCGCTTCCACGCTAACTAGTTCTCGTTCGGGATAGCGCAGCGCGGTGAGCTTACCTCCAAAGACACAGCCCGTATCGATATCGACAGTGTTATTTAGCCATTGCGCCTCAACTACGGGAACGTGACCGTAAACCACCAGGCTGTTTCCCCAATATTCTGATGCCCACTCAAAGCGCACGGGCAAGCCAAAGCTGTCGGTTTCTCCTGTAGTTTCGCCATAGAGAGCAAAGTTACGAACATATGCCGAACCTCTACCTTGTAGTTCCTCCCTCAATCCTGCATGAGCTACTACCAAGCGTCCGTCATCTAAAAGGTAGTGACTAATTAGAGAACGCAAGAAAGTCTGAATCTCTTCAGATGCCCCTTGGCGATGTTTTTCAGGAATGACTTCAATCTCGGCTAGAGTATTTTCCAGACCATGATTGATTTTTACTTTCTTACCATTGAGCTTTCGCAGCAATTTGTTTTCGTGATTGCCCAAAATACAAAGAGCAGAACCCCCAGCTATCATGTTGTGTACCAGCTTGAGAGTATCTAATATCCTAGAACCTCTGTCTACTAAATCTCCCAAAAATACAGCTTTGCGTCCTTGAGGATGGGTATATGTAGGAAACTGCCAGAAAGTATTAATTACACCGTTATTTTCTTTAGCGACATAACCTAATTTGCCCAACAATCTTTCCAACTCATCGCAGCAACCGTGAACGTCGCCAATGATGTCGAAAGGACCATGCTCGTATTTGCGGTTAGTCCACATCAACTGTCGTTCTACTTCTACTGCCTCAATTTCTGTTTCCGAAGCAAAGGTGTAGATAAAACGAAAGCCTTCTCGTTTGAGGTTGCGGAGCGATCGCTTCAAACTGCTAACCTGATTGCGAACTACATGACTACCAAACTGCCGATCCGCTCTTTGTCGATTGCGTTGGTGACAAATAGACTCAGACACGTCTAGAACTATGGCAGCAGCAAAGCAGTGATATTGTTTGGCTAACTTTAATAACGGTTTGCGGCTTTCGGGTTGGACATTAGTAGCATCGATAACCGTCAGCAGACCTGCTGCTAATCGCTTGGCTAGGATATAGCGCAGTACGTCAAAGGCATCTTTGGTAGCGGCTTGATTCGTTTGGTCGTCGGAGACTACACCACGAAAATAGTCTGAAGAGAGAATTTCCGTTTCTTTAAAGTGAGTGCGGGCAAAGGTGGATTTTCCCGAACCAGATGCACCAATTAAAACTATTAAAGATAATTCGGGAAAGGTTATTTTCATTTAACGAACACTCCCATACTAGTCGGAGTACCTACTTCGGGGTCTACATCTCCAATACCGTCAATCTCAACTCGATAGGCAAACTTTTTAGCGACACGATTTGCCCAATCTTGAAACTCTTGTCGCGTCCATTCAAAGCGATGGTCGCGGTGACGTAGTTTCTCTTCAGTTAGAGCAAAATGGACATTGTATTCGATATTGGGTGTGGTCACGATAACTAGTCTGGGTTGGGCAAATTCAAACACGACTCTTTCTAAAGCGGCAAGTCGATCGCGTTCGAGATGTTCTATTACTTCTATTAGTGTAGCCGCGTCATATCCTGCCAGGCGGCGATCGCGATAGACCAGCGATCCTTGAATTAGTTGAATTCTTCCCTGCTGGTGTGTCGGTAGATCTTCTAACTTGAGTCTTTTGCTGGCTATTTCTAAAGCGCGGTAGGAAACATCTATCCCCGTAATTTGCTCGATGGTTTTTTCTTTGAGTAGATACTGTAACAGTTTACCTTCACCACAACCGAGATCGACAACTCGCTTTACCTGATGGTTTTTTAAAATCGAGGTAACAGTTTCTAACCGCTGCTGGTTGAGACTAATTGGTTTTTCAATCGCTGTTTCCTGGCGATCGCTTTCTGTATCTGTTACCTCAAAATCGTTACCCTCTTCTTCAGTCAATCGTTCTAGAGCAATTCGAGTTAGTCGTTTTCTCCGTTTGAGATATCGCTGGGTAATTTTATCTCGAATGGGATGGTCGTTGAGCCAGCTTTCTCCATGTCGCAGTAGTTTCTCAATTTCTGCTTCGCCTACCCAATAGTGTTTGTCGTCATCTAATACGGGAATGAGAACGTAGAGATGACTGAGTAAGTCACATAGATGCTGTTAGAGCGTTCGGTATACGTTTCCTCGAAAGGTATTACTCGTCCTTCTACTTGATATCCCAACGGCTCAAATAGTTGACGCAGAAAATCATAACCGCTACGACAGGGCAAAACGGGTATATGTACGATTAAGGGAATAGGCTTAGTTGCTAGTTCTGGCAAGTTTTTACAGCGACCCGCTAGTGCGGTTCTATAAACTTCAGCGATCGCCACACTGAGAAAAGAAGATGCGACGTAAGGGCGATCATTGACGTAGTGAGCTAGTGTTCTCTCTTGCCACGATTTACCTCGAACCAACTCTACGGGATTGATGTCTAGAAGCAAGGCGGCGGTGCAGCATTCTATGGTTGCTTCTGGATAGAATACGTGTGCTTTACCAAACGACAGGGAAAATGTCTGGCATTTATCGGGATGTTTGTGGAGTAAGTAACCCAAGTCTGTGGCGGGTTGATGGGTGGTAGTGATAGTTAATAGCATTGTAGTTGCTTGTTTGCGGGCTATTATAGTTCCGCAGATTGTTTAAATCTAGGGCGTGCGATCTAACTTTTTGAGTATCGGCATACATCGATCTGGGTAGAACCTAATCGATCTAGGTTACATAATACATAATGTCTGTATCAACTTAACATTCCCCAAAAAATTCCTAAAATTCAACCTACAGGATCGAGAAGGCGATTGAATATACGTCGCTCTTTATCATTATTGTGCGTAAGCGCGATCGCTAAGCGTGAAGTCAGAGAACTTAACGAATTTAATCCCACCAATAAGCAACAACGATTGCATCAAGGCGTTCGTTGTTGGATTGATTGAGTAAACTTTTCTCTCCCGCAGTTGGGATTTATAGGTTGGCGACAACAAAAAAGAGTATTCAAAAAGTCAGTTCGCATAATGAGTTTCAGTCCCGCAGTTGGGATTTATAGGTTGGCGACTTTTGTTAAACCTATCGCAAGAGCAAAATCCTGCAGTTTCAGTCCCGCAGTTGGGATTTATAGGTTGGCGACCAAGAAAAACCAGGGATTGTCCCCACCGCTCTGGCAGAATAGTTTCAGTCCCGCAGTTGGGATTTATAGGTTGGCGACGTAGTACGCTCGGTTGAATCGTCAGATAAATTTTTTGGTTTCAGTCCCGCAGTTGGGATTTATAGGTTGGCGACAGAAATAAAGGTTTCATTCGCTAGATAAGTTAAGTTTCAGTCCCGCAGTTGGGATTTATAGGTTGGCGACTTTGCCACCCGAAACCATTATAATCAATACCTTTGACAATCAAAATTGTCAAACCTCTAAAAATTTGCTTCCAGACCCCGAATGAAATACGCATAATACAATCTTTAAAATTCTGAAAATATTCAATTGTCAAGGTTTTAGGGGTTTGTCGAACCTCCTAGGGATTACGCCCACGCTGAGGTTCAACAGAAAAATCAAAAGATTTACAAAATAATTGTATCCTCATGTTCTGGTTTTTGAGAACCATAGGCGATCGCTTTTTTAACAGCAGTAGCATCTAGGACATATATTCTTACCGAATCAGTTTCAGGTTGAATCAAATTCTCAATCTGATACTGCAACTTAACAAACTGGATATTAGTGAGAAAACATTCAAAGACACTATACTGCGTCCATTTGCCGTAGCCACATAATAGATCGTGTAGCCTTGTTCGTCTTTTATTGCCTGGTTTAGTATTAGGCAAATCATAAATAATTAAATACAATAATTGGCTCATTCTCTATAAGTTTTTGACAAACGAACATTTTAAAGAAACTAAATTGGGTAAATTAAACAACTACTAGTTCTTCCTCCGCTCCGCCATCCTACTTACCTGAGTTTTAGAGGTTTGTAAGCTACTTTTTCCTGAAGGTGATGACCCAAAAGACGGGCTTGTAATTCAATTGCCCGACGATAGGAACAGCGATAACCAAATACAGGATGTTTAAATTCATCGTTCATCTTGCGTTCAAAAGCCTGAAGGAATTTCTTGCGACCTCGATCGGATAAACGATATGCGCCTAGACTTTCTGTAAATTCTTCCTGTTGGATTTCTCGATTATTAATAATGGAAATAACTAAACTATCGGCAACCAAAGGTCTAAATTCTTCCATTAAATCCAATACCATTGCTGGTTGACCGTGATGAACTTCGTGTAGGTAGCCAATATAAGGATCTAAGCCAACAATATGAACTGCTGCGGTAATTTGGACTCGTAATAAGCCATAAGCAAAACTGAGCAAGGCATTAACAGGATCGCTGGGAGGACGACGTTTCCGTCCAGGAAAAGTCCAGCCATGTTTAAGAATTTCATCCCAATAGCCAAAGTATTCTCTAGCAGCTAATCCTTCTATGCCTCGAACTTGGTTTAATATTTGTTGTTCTTTTACCTGTGATTTACGTACCTTAAGGGAATTTTCTTTTTGTCCATGACGATAGAGAATCGACTTTTGGTTATGGATTTTTGCAGAAACAATTGCTTTGACTAATTCCAGACGTTTTTCGGTATCTCTATACAGTTCAAACTGCGCCAGTCTTAACTGACCATTACGAGAATAACCAGGTAAAGCCGAACCAAGATATTTGCCGAAGTAAGTAAGATAATGAACGGGCATTCCCAAATCTAAGGCGTAGGTAAGAGCATCTCCCGTAATTTGAGGATTGCCCATCAAAACTAGTTGCTCTATGGTTTGGGCAGGTATCGATCGCTTTTGCCAAGTACCATCTTCTTGTTTGAGGGCAATTTTAAAAGCTTCGTGGGCTTTGTTAATTACGGCATCGGGTTGAGTAACGTATAAAACAGACATTTCTTTTAATTAACAGAATTAATTTGTTTTTGTAGTTCGTTAATTTTTTCTTCTAAGCGATTAATTTTTCTATCAGTCGCGCTTTCTAACTGAAGTTGAGTCTCTTCCTTAAAGATTTTTTCTCCACGAGGAAAGATATAGTAAACTTCTCCTTGGGCGGAGACTAATTTTTCTCCTTCTAACTCTTGACAATATTCTTCCAATAGTTTTTTAGCTTCTTTCGAGCTTATTTCCGTTTCTGTTGCTAAATCGAATACAGTGATACATCCATTGCTGCCACTTCGTTCTGAAAGATATTTGAGTTTTCTAAGAATTTTCTTGGGTTTGTCAATGCGGTATGGAAGGTAAAAAACCGCACCAAACACTGCGCCAAAAACACTAGCTATTAAGCTCATGTCAATTATAAATTCTGAAATTGGTTCAATCATTTTTGATAAATTAACTTTTTATTTATGAGACTTTTTCTTTAAGTAAATATTTCATTTCCTGGGGGAGACAAATGTTTTTGAGGCTGCAAGCCTGACACTTTTTGGTGTTATTTATGGGTGGGGGCATTTTTCTTTTGGTAGTAGCGTGGGCGCATACGATCGCACTTTCGGTCATCTGGCGTAGTTGCCTGGTAAACTCTACTTTTTGTCTGCGTCGGTTGGCGTAGTAAAAAATTTCTCCGTAATCAATTGTTTTGTTGGTTCTTTCTTCTAGACATAAAGCAGCAGCACATAGCTGAAAATAGTCGTTTAGATGCTTTCCCTGACGACCTTTTTTGTATTCAATGGGGATTAATTCACCGTTTGTTTCTTCTACCGCATCGATAACGCCGTTTACTTTCAGGCGATCGCTCCAGACCCATTGATGACGATGAGTGATGTGATGATGTCTTCTTCTAAATGCGTCCCTTCAGTATCTACGTTACGGTGAATATGGCGACCTTGCAGAATATATTCGTTGTCTGCCATTTCCCCTAATTCGTATTCGATATAAAAACGGCGTGGACAATATTCCCAGGCATTTAGATATGCCAGGGGGAGGTAATTATCAGTCATTTTTTTTATTATTTTTGAGATTAAATCTTGGGTATAAATTGGGTTCGTCCCATGCCTAATGCTGTTTTACGACCAATTCCTGAGAAGTTAGCAAAATTAGCGAGTATTGTGGCTATTCTCGCTTGTTCTTCGTCTTTAAATTCGTATTTAACCCAACCAATCGAACCTATTTCGGTTACTTCTTGTTTAATAACTTTAGTTTTAAGATCGTAAGCTGCGGTCATTCCTTGCCAGTCAACTTTGGGAAAATAATATTCTTGGGGTGCAAAGGTGTTCCAACGGCGTAGTAGATTACTAAAAACTAATTCTGGTAAGGGAAAAGGCTGAATACAGCAATTCTGCTTAAAGCTTGTGGGAGAATGAAAGCGGAAGCTAATAGTTTTTTCTGGAGTTTGATTAAACAAATCTTTATAACTAGTTGTATTAGCTAAATCGATTTGAGGTTTTAATAAACAGGGGACTTTGTTAATTTCAATTTTCTTACCCAAGTTTTGACTTAAACCCCACAGCAAAGGTGATAGTAACTGACGGGTTAATAAGGTAATTCTGATTTCTAGATGATTATCTCGAAATATCCTATTGGATATTGTTAGAGGTAAACTATCCGAACTATGAAGAGTTTCTGCTAGCTTAGAGTTAGTATTGGCGATACATTGGAAAAATAAGGCGTGAATTGCCCTATTTATAGATTTAGATAAAGGTGAGTCGGGTTGCAAAATGAGGCGTAGATCGTAAAGTTCGTCAGCATCTACTTCTACACCGCTAACCTCGTAACATTGACCTCCTTGTTCGATAATAGTTTGGTTGCCCAATTGCTGGCAGATCGATTGCAATAGCAAAGGATAATTTTGAGTTTGTAGTAATACTGGTATTGCTTTGCTAACTCCTTGCTTAGGAAGTAACTGAATCCAGGTAGGAGATAAATCAAATTCTGATAACCAATCAGTCAGATGAATAGGTGAGTTGGCATTAATAGCAGGTTTAAGGACAACTCGGACCCCTGGCGGATTATTCTGAGTTTTGGTTATTGCTTCTCGTGTATAGGTCATAACGTGCGCTGGTAGCGGTTAACTTGAGAGGAAGAAATCCAGGTTTAATAAGGCGATCGCGATCTAGTTTAGCTGAATCGGAGGAATAAGGATTGATACGACTAAAAGTAGCTTGATTACCTAATTCATCCATCGGTTGAACGGTAAAGCTATTAGTGATATCGGTTTGATATTGAGGTTGTTCTGTTTTTTGAGTTTCATCTGGTAGGAATTGAAAGAAGCAACCTTTTTTACCAAAGTAGTTAATTAAAGAAAAAAGAGATTCTAATTCATCTAATCTGTCAGTTTCTCCGCAACAGATGCTTAGATTTCCTTGCATATATACCCATTCCCGAAACACAAAACCATCCTGCATAGGCATTACTGGCGGGGGTTGTCGATTATTGGCTTTGCGATAGTCTTTATCTGCCTGTTGATTCGAGTAGCGCAGTTTATAACCATTGCGGTTTACTATAAGTTGTTCGGGTGGTCGAACATATATTTTTAAGTCGCGAATCCACTTAAATTCTTGCTCAATCCATTTGTCAAAATCTTCCCTATATTCGTAGCCTTTCGTTTCAATTAACACTTTTAATAGTGCCATTTGAATTGAATAAGGTGTGGGAACGAGATTAGACTTGGCTGCCATACTGGTAGCATCAGAACGTTTGAGGGAAAATAGGCTTACTGGTTGGTAGTGAACTGTTAACCATTTATTCGATTGCTTCGGCATTGTCACTCTCCCAAGGTTGCGCTTTTTCGATGATTTCTTTGATGCGAGCGGCAAACTGCGCCATTGTCTCAAATTCAAAGGTATGAATGGTATTTTCGCCGTTAAGATCATTGATAGTATCTTTTAGGCTATTAATCTGGTCTATATAGCTATTTTCGCCGATTGCCAAAGGACTAATCATTGGTG
The DNA here is from genome assembly GCA_038259125.1 of Chroococcales cyanobacterium. Lineage (GTDB taxonomy): Bacteria > Cyanobacteriota > Cyanobacteriia > Cyanobacteriales > Xenococcaceae > Waterburya. The sequence continues at coordinate 16,979 of JBBSPC010000097.1, forward strand.
CAGGGCAACGACGGGTACTGACAGTAATTACTCCTTCAAAATAGTCTGGATGAGGTAAATTGGTGTTGCGTTTCGCACCATTGGGTTGCATATAAGTATAGAGAACGCTTTTAAGCAAAGCATCTAGGCGTTTTTTGCGTTCGTCTCTTTCTATGGCGTAAGTAAAGCTATGGGGATTATAGCCAATGCGGAAAGCTTCCAGATTTAAAACAGTAGCATATAAACCCGAACTGACTTGAGTATTATAGGGAGTAGGGTTATCTCTACCGTATTTAGCATGAAAATAGCTTTGGGTTTTAACAAAAGTAGGAATTCCTACTACTGCGCCAAACTCAATGACTGATTCTCTTTTTAAAGTTTGACCACCCCTCACTGGAACCATAAAGCCTTCTAGATCGCTGATAGTACAAGTTTGAATAACTCTTGCTGTACGAGTATCTAATTCTGTTTCATCCTCAGCAAACAAAGGAGCATTTTCTACTGGATTTTCAATATCGTAGCCAATGCGATCGGGATTAAATTCTTTACCACCTTCGGAAAGGCTTAGTTTTTCATCAATGGCAATGCGATGTAAGTGTTCGGCTTGAATATGTTTGAGCATATCTCCAGAAACACCGTTAACATATTTAGGTTCGGGGTCATCTTTTTGAATGATATAATAACGACGGGTTAGAGTTTGATTTCCTTCATTACCTTCATTATTTAGTGCGTGTAGTTGCCAGGAAAGGATGCCACTAATTGATATAGAATAAACGAGAAATTGTTCATTATTGTTAGTCATTAATAATTGCTCCTAGTAATAATTATTTCTTTGTACTTGTTTTGTTAGTAAGTTCAAATTCATCTTCTGGTTTTTCATCTGATGATTTTTTAGACCACTTAGCATATCCATAGGCAATAAGCATGTTGGCAACTAAACTACAGCCAAAACGTTTATCTTTAATGAGTGTTAAAATCTGGTCTAAATCTTCTTTTGTTGTCCAAACTCGATAGAGTTTTTTACCATCTTTTTGCAGTTGTTCTGTCAGTCGGACATTTTCGTTTTCATAACTAATCAAAAAATTTGTAAGTTCTCTAATAAAGTCTTTTTCTGAATCAGCATGACTACTTAGACGTTGAGCTAAACCATAGTTTCTTTGCCAATCTAGTTCTTTCACTCCATCTTTGGTTTGAACTTTGCCAGCGTAAACCGTAGCTTGATTGATAGCTCTGGCAATTCTTAGAAAACCTGAATTTTCGATTATTTCATCAATCGACCAGTCTTGTTCTTCACTTTTATTTTTAAAATTTCGCACCATAGTATTTAATCCTTCTAGAGTCAATAAATAGGGATTTTTAGCTTGAGGATCGGCTAATTGTTTAATTGCGTATTCGGCATAGCGGACTTGAAAAGGGAAAAAAAGCTCTAATTCTTTTCCTGTAATGAAGTCTCGATAGGCAGCTAATATTTCTGTTTGATTTTCATTTAGCGATCGCACTATTTTTAGATGCTCTTCTAGAATTTTATGAAAGGCGATCGCCGTCTTAATGAGCGTTCCCTTGCGCCTGTCGACGGCGCGGGGTCTCATCGCTTTCTTGGTTTCTTCGGGACTAACCTTAATCCAGTCAGGTAAACCCAAACTAAAAACATCTTTGAGTCCATAAACTTGTCCCTTATAACCAAAATGACTACCCCGAAAATTATTGACTAGCTTGGATTTTCTACCAGTTTGACAAGATAGATTAAGCATTTCTTGGCTAAATTTCAGAACTAATTCCGCATCAAATCTGGCAATACCATAACCACTTCCAGGTGGATTTAGTTTTCTCAAATCGTTGAGAACAGAACGATAATTACTTAAAGAAATATCTTTAGGTTCTAAAAGCACAACACGCCAATCAAAAGTATTATCTGCAACTTTTACTCTTTCTGATAATGCAAAATTAAATAATCCTTTCGCTATTAACCAAAGATTAAGCCACTTATCTTTTCGGCTACTCGAACCAATTCCATCAGCTAAGATTCTATTAACTCCTTGAATAGAAGATGGCATATAGATTTTAACTGCACTGGCTTGAGTTGGTAGCTTAGTATTTGTTTTTTGCTTAAAACTTTTAGCAATTTTGTCAGTGGGTGAACTTCGCACTAAAATATTGCGATCGCTAAAAACTTCTAAAATAGTACTAACTAAAACACCGAAATATTCTCGCAGATTCCAAGCTTCTTCCCATAGTCCGTTATGATTGCGATCGTGTCGCATGGAAGTTAGTATTGTCCCGTTTTGGGTTCTAGAATCAGGAGGTTCGGGAGCATCTTCACGCCATTTTTCCTTTCCCTTGGTTTCTATTCGCCAATTTTTATAAAGCGATCGCGCCTGAGAATTTTCAACTGTACTGAATTGATGTACTTCTTCAGGAATTTTTTCAGTTTTGGTTTTTGCACCTACGACTGTCGGGAAAAGATCGAAATAAGGAACGGATTCAATCTTGCTTAAATCCATCGGCTTATTAAACTGAATGTAATAGCAAGTCCCCTCATCAATCAATTGCATTCCCTGCTTTTGTCCCGTCGCACCTAAAGCATATTCAGCCAAACAAACCAAACCCAACATCAAGCAAGTATCAGAGTAAGTCCCGTAACTTTTGGGTATATAGAATCCATTTGAGATCTTTTGGGCGATCGCGTAGAATCAAGGCAAAGTAGAGAAATTTAAGTAAGCTGGGGCAAGAAATGGGATATTCAAGCGATTTGACAGATAAAGAGTGGAAAATTATTGAGCCGTTGTTAT
>JBBSPC010000098.1:0-19718 GCA_038259125.1 Chroococcales cyanobacterium
ATGTAAAAGCTTAGTCAAGAATTTTGAGCGTACACTTGTTCGTTCCAATGCCAAGCTCAAGCTATGTTTTATTCGGCTAATGCTTAAAAGATTGGCTATAGCAACAGTCCCATAAAAAGATCTCAAATGGGTTCTATATATCAGCTTCCACAATCTTGCTCATACTTGTTAATTATTGCTTTTTAAAGCGATCGCCACTTTTGCAAGAGGTCTAACGTAAAACAACTCGATCATCAGCAGCATATCCTTTTTTTTCTTGTAGTTAATATATCAAACACATCAAAGATAATAATTGCGATCACTCTTTTCCATTTTGTAAAAAAATTTACTACCATGACTTATAGATAATTTATTTAATGAATTGGGGTTGTTGGTCGTGATTGTAGTAATGAAAGTCGGTTCTCCAGAAGCAGAAATTAAGAGAATAGAGTTGGAATTACAGGAGTGGGGACTAACACCAGAGAAGATTGTAGGTAAACACAAGATCGTGATGGGTTTAGTGGGTGATACAGCTTCTCTCGATCCTCTACAGATCGAAGAAATTAGCCCCTGGATTGAGAATGTTCTCAGGGTAGAAAAACCTTATAAACGCACCAGCTTAGAATTTCGTAACGGGGAATACAGTAATGTAGTTGTGCCTACTCCCAGTGGAGATGTTACTTTTGGACGTAATCATCCTGTAGTGATCATTGCAGGACCTTGTTCAGTAGAAAATGAAACCATGATTATTGAAACAGCTAAGGCAGTCAAAGCTGCTGGAGCTAGTTTTTTGCGTGGTGGTGCCTACAAACCCCGTACTTCTCCCTATTCTTTTCAAGGTCATGGAGAAAGTGCCTTAGACTTATTAGCTGCCGCTAGAGACGCTAGCGGGTTGGGAATTATTACCGAGGTTATGGACACTGCCGATCTTGATAAAGTGGCGGAGGTTGCCGATATTGTCCAGATTGGGGCGAGAAATATGCAGAATTTTCCTCTGTTAAAAAAAGTTGGCGCCCAAGATAAGCCTGTATTTTTAAAGCGGGGTATGTCGGCAACTATTGATGAGTGGCTAATGGCAGCTGAGTATATTTTGGCTGCGGGTAATTCTAATGTAATTTTATGCGAGCGAGGAATTCGTACCTTTGAGCGTAAATATGCTCGTAACACTTTAGATTTAGCGGTAGTACCTGTCTTACGCTCTCTGACTCATTTACCCATTGCGATCGATCCTAGTCATGGTACTGGCATAGCCAAATATGTTCCACCAATGGCAAAAGCAGCGATCGCAGCAGGAGCAGATTCTTTGATGATCGAAGTTCATCCTAACCCAGCCAAAGCCCTTTCAGATGGACCTCAATCTCAGACTTTTGAGGGTTTTCGAGATTTAATGGGAGAATTGAGCGTAATCGGTAAAGCCGTTGGGCGTTGGTCAGAATTGCCTATAGCTTCAATTTAATTTGCCTTAATGCAATATGGAATATGTAGTGCGACTCGTTTAGTAATCCCCGTACTAATAATTAGTACGGGGATTACTAATATGGTAAAAGGCTAAATGCTACACAGCAAGCACTGATTGTTAAATTGATCCTAGTAATTATAGGATGGTCTAACTATTATCGGACAGAAGAAAAGGAAATGTAATCAGTGTGGACTCACTTTCAGAATTGAAGACAAAATTGAACGCGACCACACTATCCCTCGTCAAGCGGCTGGTAGTAAGATAATAGATAATCTTCAGTTACTCCATAAACATTGTCACGATGTTAAGACGAAAACGGACTTATTAACGATTGAACGTTATAAATTCCACAAGGGATGGGAAAAAGTTTATAAAAGATTTCAATTACAATTTGAGGACTCAAATTGGATTTGGGATAATGACCTCCCCACTTTAGTCTGAATGGTGTTCATAACCAGAACCTAATTAGAGAGGAGCGCAGTGAGGTGAAAGTCTCATGCTGCGATCTGAAGACGAGTCGCCCAGGTGACTGGGTGGCTTAGTTTACCAATGTAATGTAATTTAATTAGTTAATGTTTCTATGAAGCTAGCAGCAAATCATATTTATCCTGTCTTGTGGTCAGAAGACAAAGTATTATTGATCGATCAAACTCGTTTGCCAGGGGAATATACTATGGTTGAAATTAGCCGTAGCTCTGATATGGCGCAGGCAATTAAAACTATGATTGTGCGAGGTGCGCCAGCTATTGGTGTTGCAGCAGCCTATGGAATGTATTTGGGAGCAAGAGAAATTAAAACGAACGATCGCCCTAAGTTTTTGCAACATTTAGAAGCGGTAGCTGATTTATTACGCCAGACTCGTCCTACCGCAGTTAATTTGTTTTGGGCGATCGCCCGAATGTTAAGAACCGCCTATGAAGAGATCGGCACTATTGAGGAGGTTAAAATTACCCTACTCGAAACTGCCCAGGCAATTCAAGCTGAAGACTTGGCAACCTGTCAGGCAATCGGCGATCATGGTTTGACGGTTTTGCCCCAAACGCCAGAGAAGCTAAAAATTTTGACCCACTGTAATGCTGGTTCTCTGGCTACGGCTGGCTATGGCACTGCTTTGGGGGTAGTTCGCTCTGCTTGGCGAGAACAACGTCTGGAAAGAGTTTATGCCGATGAAACTCGCCCTCGTCTACAGGGAGCCAAATTAACAGCTTGGGAATGTGTCCAAGACCAGATCCCTGTAACGGTTATTACTGACAGTATGGCTGCTCACTGTATGCAACAAAAGATGATTGACCTAGTGGTGGTGGGGGCGGATCGAATTGCTGCCAATGGGGATGCTGCAAATAAGATTGGCACCTATTCACTGGCGATCGTCGCCCAGGCTCACCAAGTTCCTTTTTATGTCGCTGCACCCTTCTCTACGATTGATTTTGACTTAGTTAGCGGTAGTCAAATCCCCATTGAGGAGAGAGATCCTCAAGAAATATACCAGATTAATGACATCGATATTTGTGCCAAAGGTGCAGAATTTTATAACCCTGCTTTTGATGTCACCCCTGCCAGTTTAATCACGGCGATTATCACCGAGAAAGGAGTGATTAAACCTGACTGTTTAATTGAGCATCGTCATGCTTTAGCCTGAAGTCTAGCCTGGCATAACTATCACTATACTCTTGAATGTTTTGAACTTGCCACTTTTAATTCATACTTAGTTAGCCATTCTACAGGCTGATAAGTTCCAAAAACGTGATCCCACCAGTCTACAGCTAATCCGAAGTTGCTGTCCCATTGATTGTTCTGATGATGAACATAATGAATGGGCATTTTCATCCAGAAACATTGAGTGGGATTGTTGTGCTGTATCTGATGAGCATAAGAAGCAAATCCGGCGAAAGCTATTGTTCCCAAAACCATAATAATTCCGAACGAAAGAGAAATAAAAAAAGCTGGCAGTACTAATAAAGCTACTAAACTAAAATCTAGAAAATCTCCCAAAAAGCCTTTGGGTGTATTGCTGCGATGATGACCATAATGAGCGGTAATTCTGTTGCCAAACATAGGCCAAATGTGCATCAAACGGTGAACCCAGTACTCAAGAAAGCTACCAAAAATGAAGGCAAATATAAAACAGGCGATAGATTGCATTATTATTTAGTTTGTCCTTAAGACGACTTTGTTGAGCTTACTCTATGAAATAATTTTTAGTCTGTCCTCAAGACGACTTTGTTGAGTTTACTCTATAAAGCATTACTAACTGGGTAATGCTCAAATCAGCTTCAAACATTGACACAACCTCAGTTCAGATTAAGACAAGCAAAGAAGCACAGGGCGTTACGCCCAAGACCGCGATTAGCGTCGCTTGGATCCGAAGCATCCTGTAGCTTTAAGCTTTTAAAAGATTTCTAACCAGCCAGATGAAACAATTTTCTCATACCAAATAGAAAAAAGAACGCGACAGATTGCTCGTAGGGCGAGGCACACCCCACCCTACCATCAGATTATTTTTATGTGTCGCCAAGATTTGTTGATTTGGTATCAGAAAAAAGAATTTTTAAATCGACTAAGTGGCAAGGATTTTAGCTTCAATACGCACTCAGGTAAATATAGTTAATGCAGGGCAAAACGCCTAGAGAAAAGTCAGAGATTATCTCAATCAATAACGTTCATCAAAATTCCTGGACGACCTAAATGAAATCCTTGTGCATAGTCAATTTTCAAGTCCTTGACAGTATCTAAAATATGTTGATTTTCCACAAATTCAGCAACAGTTTTTAACCCAATTCCTTCGGCTATATGATTGATCGCTTCTACCATTACTTTTGATGAATTATCATTATTTAGTTCTCTAATAAAAGAACCATCTATTTTCAAATAATCTACAGGTAAGTTTTTTAAATAAGTCAAAGAAGACATTCCTGTACCAAAGTCATCTAACGCAAAACTACAGCCCAACTTTTTGAGAGAAGTAATAAACTTGGCAACTTTAGTAAGTTCAGCAATAGCTACAGTTTCGGTAATTTCAAAGCAAAATATGTCAGGGGGAAGATGATAATCAGCTAGTTTTTGCGATAAAAATTCTAAAAATGATTCTTGATTTAAAGATGCACCCGAAAGATTGACGGCAAAGCGATGATTTTGCCAATGTGTCGGGTCTTTATTAGCTGCCAACGTCTCCAATAAAGTATTAATTACCCAGGTATCAATATCAGGCATTAAAAAATTGCGGTTGGCAATATCTAAAAAGACATTGGGGCTGATGACTTGTCCATCTTCATCTGTAAGACGCAAGAGAATTTCAAAATAGCGTTTCTGATCGTTTGTCTCCAAGGGAGTTATAGCCTGAGCGTAGAGAGTAAACAAATTATTTTTGAGAGCTGACCGCAGACGCTGAACCCAAAGAAGCTCAAGATCTTGGCGATCTTTAGAATGAGAAATAGCTTCTGGATAAACAGCAACACAGTCTCGACCTCGCCCTTTGGCTTTATATAAGGCTAAATCGGCAGCTTCTAACAACAAATGAGGAGCATCTTTTGAGTTGGGGACTGTACTGGCTACGCCAATGCTAATCGTAACAATGGAGGTGACGGTGGAATTAAGATGAGGAATATTTAATTGTTTGACAGCAACTCTCATGGCCTCGGCAACTTGAATTGCTCCCAACTTAGGTGTTTGGGGCAGAATCACCGTAAATTCTTCTCCTCCATAACGAGCTAAAATATCAGCGGATCTTTTTAAGACGGTAGCTAGTGCTTGAGCGACTTTTTGCAGACATTTATCTCCCTGTTGATGACCATAAGTGTCATTATAAATTTTGAAACAGTCCACATCGCACATAATCAAAGACATAGGGGCAGAACTGCGTTGTAGTCTTCGCCACTCGATATTCATTTGTTGATTAAAATAGCGACGATTGTAGATGCGGGTCAAAGGATCGATAATGGCTTGTAATGATAGTTGCTGGTGCAATAGCCCTTGTCTAATGCCTATAGCCAACTGAGTTGTCAATCTTTTGAGCAGTTCAATTTCTTCTACTTGCCATTGGCGACATTCAAGCTGTTTGGCAATTAACCAGCCCCATAAAATATTAGGCTCATTAACAGTACAATAATCTACAATCTTAGGAGAACTAATTAGAATAGGTGAGATTAATTTGGCTTGAGATTCAAAAAGAAATGATGTTTTGTTGGCATCGAGATGACCACAATTTTCAATAGCTTGAATCTTTCCCTGGAGATAATACTGATATTTTTCTTGATTAGGACATAGATAATCCCAGGAAATAGTTGCATTAGGATCGATATTAAGATCTGTGGCCGAAGAATAGGCTTCTAAAGAAATATTTTTATTGTCTAAACGAGCCAGCAAAACAAAGTCACAATCTAAAAAAGATCTTATCTCTTTAGTTGCGGTTTCTAAGATAGATTTTAAATCTAAAGATTGACGAATGCGATCGCTAATTTCAAATAATAGTTTTTGTTGAGCAACATCTCTAGCTAAACGTTGATTCAAACTCTGAAGAGAAAGGTGAGTTTCTATTCTTGCTAATAATTCTTCTTTCTCAATTGGTTTAGTTATGTAATCTACTGCGCCTGATTTGAACCCCTGTACTTTATACTTAGTTTCTGCTAAAGCAGTCATAAAGATAATAGGAGTATCTTTAGTTTCGGGATGAGCTTTTAAATTACGACAGGTAGTAAAACCATCGATTTCAGGCATCATTACGTCCAACAAAATCAAGTCAGGATGAGCAATTAAAGCAGTTTTAATTGCTTTTTCTCCATTTTGAGCTACTAATAGTCTATAACCAATATCTTTTAAATATTTAAATAAAAGTTGTAAATTATTGGGAGTGTCATCAACAATCAAGATGGTCTTGCATGATTTACTATTTATTGATTTAGTCATCTAATAATATCAATATGTAATTTGAATCACATATATTATTTGTAGCTGATTTTGTACTTAATAGTAATGGGTCAAAACACTAAGGTTGTTGTTTTCATGAATTTTATTAAAGAGTTAAATCTAAGTCTAAACACTCAGCGCGATTTAATAATCGTATTATATTTATAGGTTATAAAATTAAAAATTATATTTATAATATTTTACTCAGTAATGATACTGAATTTAAAACATAGATACTAAACTAACCTTAGCGATCAATAAAATTGCGAATAAAACTTTCCAGCTTCTGCTGTTGAAAATTATTAGTAAATTGTCGTATCTCTTGAGCAAAAGCTTGGTACTGAGAGTTTAATAATTCTAAAGCATTTATTTGTGATTCTAGAGCCTCAAGATCGCCGAGATCGGCTAATTCTAGTAATTCGTTTAACTCTTGTTGAGAAGGAGTGACTAAGGTAGATAAATCTGCTTCTAGAGCAAAATCTTCTGTTTGCCAATCTAGCTCTAAGTAGTTATCTAGTAATTCTAACAATTGTGCAAGATCGACTGGTTTGGCTAGAAAAGCATGACAGTCAACCTTAGAAGATTCAATTATAGATTGACCGTTAGCCGAAATAGTAATAATTACTGTATTCTCTAGCTCAGGCTCTTGTTTGACTTTAGCAATCATATCTTTGCCATCCATTACAGGCATAGCCAGATCTGCTAAAATAGCGTCTGGTCGAAAAGTTTTGGCAATTTCTAAGCCTTCTTTGCCGTTACTAGCTTCGGCTAAAATAAAGCCGAAAAGGTTTAGGTAAGTTACCAGCAAAAAGCGATTATCGTCACTGTCATCTACTACCAATACTTTAATGGGGACGTTTAATCGCTTTCCCGTTGGAAAAATAGATTCAGACAAAGAGGGTAACAAACTAGTTTCTGCTAACGGGAGTTCCAAATCGAACCAAAAAGTAGTTCCTTGAGAGATTTTACTTGTTAGTTCAATTTTACCACCCATCAGTTGAATAATATCTTGGCTAATGGTTAACCCAAGACCAGTACCTTCTTTATTTTCCGCATTACTTTTGACTTGTCTGAAGGGGGCAAAAATCTTGGTCAATTCACGGGGGGGAATGCCGTTGCCCGTATCTTCAACCTGAAAGCGAATTTTTGTGAAGCGTGGACGAGAATTATTAGGGGCTAGTGAATGTTGTTCAAATTCTTCTACATAGCCGACTTTTAGGATTACGCTGCCTGTTTCGGTAAATTTCAGGGCATTGCTAAGTAAGTTAAATAAAACCTGTCGCAAAGCCGTTTCATCACTAGAAACGGCTTTGGGTAGGGAAGGAGAAAGGTGAGTTTTAAAGATCAAATCCTTTTGCTGGGCGCGTAGCTGAAAAATACTGGCAATTTCCTCTAAAAATTGAATTAAATTAAATACTTGCGGTTCTAATGCTAATTTTTTGGCATTTAATTTGGAGAAATCCAAAATGTTGTTAATTAGGGTTAACAAATGTTGACCTGACTGATGAATAATATTAACTGAATGAAGCTTTTGGGGATCGAGTCTAAGTTCATCTTGTAAAACACCGCTAAAGCCAAGAATGCTATTTAAAGGAGTGCGTAATTCATGGCTAATGCGGGCGATAAAATCATCTTTGGCTTGGCTTGCTTGCTCTAGCTGTTCGCGACTTTGTGCCAGTGCTAGTTCCGTTTGTTTGCGATCGCTGATATCTTCAACTATAGCGATAAAATGGGCAGACTCTCCTTTGGCTAATATAGCTAGACCAAAAGTCAGATTAGCCCAAATAACTGAACCATCAGCGTGAATATAGCGTTTTTCATAGGTGCAGCTATCAAGTACCCCTGCTATAACTTGAGGAACGTATCTTTTATCCAAGGCTAAATCTTCAGCATAGGTAATGTCTTGAAACCTCAGTTTCATCAGTTCTTGACTGGTATAGCCCAAAATATCGCATAGTTTTTGATTAACCCTGAGAAATCTTCCCTCTAAGGAGATGTGACTGATGCCTACGGTTGCTTGCTCAAATGTATTACGAAAGCGATTTTCGCTTTTTTCAAGTGCTTTCTTGGTTTGCATAGTGGCAATAGACTGTCCAATATCCCTAGCCATCAACTCAATTATTTCATGTTCATAAGGCTCGAAATCTGCCCCACGAGGAGAAACAGAAGAGAAATTTAACGTTCCGTATAAAATCCCGTTCACGAAGACTGGTGTACCGATAAAAGTCTCTAACTTAAAATTGAGATATACAGGATGATTTTGTATCTCAGGTATATTGTCCACATTAAAATAAGCAACTGTTTGCTGCTTTTCTATTACTTCAGCACAGTAAGTATATTGGTAAGGAGTTTCAAATCCAACGTACACTTCTTCCATTGAGGACTGTACTGCTACAACTTTGTAAATCCCCTCTTCAAATTGACTAACAATGCCAGTGGAAAGCTCAAATATATCACAGCCTATAGATATATAATCGGCAAATAAATCTTCCAGGCCTTCATAATGATTTGTCGCTATCAGATGGATCTGCCTAAGTTTGTCGCTAAAATCTGCAAGAGTTTGAGTACGTTCATTTACTCGCTGTTCTAAATCACTATTTGCTTGGAGTATTTGTTGTCGGGCTTGTTTTATTTCGCTAATATCTCGACAAACATAAATTAAATCACCTTGGAGAGTAAAAGTAAAAGTTAATTCTGCACAAAAAGTATGACCGTAGCGATGTTTAGCTAGAGCTTCTCTTCGCCATTTTCCTTGTTTTCTAAGAAGAGGAAATACTTCTCGTTCAAATCGAGCTAATTCTTCAGGTTCGTAGAGAAGGCACCAAGATTTACCAATTAACTCTTCTGGTTTAGCATAGCCAAAAATTTCTGCGTGAGCCTGATTGAGATAAATAAATTTATTGTCATTGAGTACTGCAATGCCATCGCTAGCGGTTTCCAATGCCGTTAACTGACGATTTTTTTCTTTTAATGTTTGGCTCAACTGTAGCTGAACTTGCTTGAGATCGTCAATTTTAACAAAGCTAATGACAATGCCATCGTCTTGCCGTTCCTCTGTTTGATAGAGGTTAATGCACATTAAGAGATAAGAATTACTGTGTTTGAGCCTAACTTCAAATTCTATGACTTGTTTGGTTTTAATTACCTCTTCTAATAACTCAGTTAAATCAGGACATTCAATTTTGTAGGCAAGTGTATTTAAAGGACGCCCTATGTCTGTATTATATAGAGCGATCGCCTCGCTAGCCGCAGGAGTATACTTGCGAATCTTTAGCTCTCTATCTAAAAAGATTACCCCAATATTCGTACTTTTGAGCAGGTTATCAATATCGTTATTTAGTTCAGTTAGTTCTAAAATCTTGGACTGATATTCTAGATTAATGGTATGCAGTTCTTTATTAGAGATAGTCAATATCTCATTAAAAACTTCTTGTTCTTCGTTGATAAACTTTAACTCTTCCACTAATGCCTGGAGGTTTTCACGCGTCTGCTGTAGTTCGTGTTCCAACTCCGAAATTCTGCGTTGAGCTTCATTGTCAATTTCTAGATTAAGTTCCTCTGCTTTTGTAGAGTCTGGGGGATTAAACTTAGATTCAATTTCTTGGTGTTCAGACATAGCTATTGGCTGTAGATAAAACTGGCGTTGCTAATTACAGATATGATTTTGCACCCCCGCTTATCTTCCCGAAGAAAAAACGCGCTCTGCGCATTTAGCATAAATGCGATTTCCTAAAGTGCAGCTTGTCTGTAAATCGTGCATCTAAGATAACCTAAAGTCCCCTATTATTGGGAATATTGAGGAAGTAATTCAGGGGTCGTTTTAGTCTAGAAAGTTTTACAATTAAAATAGACAAAATAAGAACTTAAATCAGAATTTTTATTATGCTACGCAAGATTGTGATTCTATTTATTTCATTATTTTGAATATCTTGCTCAAAAATTAGAATTTTTTTACAAATACATTACTTACCATTTTAATCTCCTACTTTTTTGTTCAATGATTTGTGCGAAAACCCTGTCACTTAAATCTTGTCCCAAACCTCAATAGTTTTTTGTGACACTTTTCTCCAAGGAACATTATGTTTGCGGGCTAAAATTGCACAGTCTTCATACTCTGGCTGCACATTAATAATTTGCTCTCGATCCCCTTGAGTCCAGCTAGCAATTTTGACTCTTACCGCACCGTATTCGGTTTCTACGGACTTTGTTTCTCGATTAAGAATACTCCTTTGTTGAGAGCGTTCTCTAATACCTAAAGTAGTTGTTTCGCGGAAGATTATCGCCTTGCAAGTATTCACTAATTCGGGATGGCAGATAACCGTCAGCAAAATACCCGATCGCGATTTTTTCATAATGATGCTTTGGGTAAATACATCTAATGCACCGGCAGTCATTAACCGTTCCAGGGTATATGCCACCACTTGAGGATTGAGATCGTCGATTTGGGTTTCGAGTACCGTGACAGTTTCTTGCTTTAGTTTTATCTGTGAGCGATCTGCTCCTGATTCGAGGCTTTCGCCGATCCACAAGCGGAGAATATTAGGAATCTCTAGATCTCGCGAACCTGCACCCAGACCAATTTTAGCTAGTTTCATGGCAGGGGGTTCACCAAAATCGGCAGCAAGAGTAATGGCGATCGCTGCCCCAGTTGGTGTAACTAGCTCTTTTTTGATACCATTGCTATAGATTGGTACTTCCCTTGTTGACCACAGCTTGACCACCGCAGGTACGGGAACAGACAATATCCCGTGGGCAGCCCTAATCGTACCGCCTCCAGTGGGCATAGGCGAACAGTATAGCCGCTCGATATCTAGCCAGTCTAAACCAATGCAAGTCCCAACAATATCGACGATGGCATCCGTTGCACCTACCTCATGAAAATGAACTTTTTCGGGGGGAATACCGTGAACTGCACCTTCGGCGATCGCTAAATGCTGAAAAACATCTAGACTCCATTGCTTGACTCTATCTGGTAAAGTGGCAGATCTAATTAATTTTTTAATCTCTGGTAAATGTCTGGCAGCATGATGATGGTGATGATCTTGATCGGTAGATCTATGTGCTGGTTGCAAATCAACATAAACTTTGGTTGCTGATTGTCCATTACGAATAACTTTTTCAGTTTTTAGTTGATATTCTGGTTCTATACCCAAACTTTTGAGACCACTAACCAAATGTTGCCAAGGTAGACCACAATCTACCAATGCTCCCAAACACATATCCCCAGCAATTCCTGTAGGACATTCTAAATAACCAATCTTGCCCATAAAATACCATCAATATACTTGCTCAATCTTGAAATGATTTTAGCCTTTGTATAGATTAGATTGGTCAGACAAAAATATTCACTACCATTTGCTAATTTTCATGGCTATTTTACACGAGTTACATCCCCATAATCCCCAACCAAGAACTATCGAGCAGATTGTCGCCGAACTAAAAAAAGGGGCGGTGATGTTATATCCTACCGATACAGTTTATGCTATTGGCTGCGATCTCAGCGTCAAATCGGCAGTTGAAAAAGTGAGAAGAATTAAGCAGATGTCTAACGATAAACCTCTGACTTTTTTATGTTCTTCCCTATCTAATATATCTCAATACGCTACGGTAAGCGATCGCGCCTATCGGATTATGAAACATCTAATTCCTGGACCATATACGTTTTTACTTCCTGCTAGCAAACAAGTGCCAAAGCTAGTAATGAGTCCTAAACGCAAGACAACTGGTATCAGAGTCCCAGATAATGTCTTATGTCAAGCATTACTTGAAAGCTTGGGTAATCCCGTGATTTCGACATCGGCACATATTAGAGATGAAGATGGCGAATACCCCACTGTGAATGTGGAAAAAGCTTATCTTTTTGATGCTCTAGAAAGTCAGGTAGATATAATTATCGATAATGGTATTGACCCAGGTTTTAATGTCTCAACTATTCTTAATTTTGCCACCGATGAACCAGAAGTAATACGTCAGGGTTTAGGTTGGCAAGAGGTAGAAAACTGGTTGAATGTAGTACATTAACTAATAAGTCATCATCCTAAAATGCTAGATCTATCGAAAATAGCGGGACAAATTCCAGGTATTAGTCAACATATGCACAAGGAGGCGATCGCCTCGCGCGAACGTTTAGAACTAGCTAAAAAGTTACAGCAGCAAGCAGCTAGTACCCAAGCAAAATTAATTGAAACTCAAGCTGATTTTGGCGATCGCCTTTTATTTGCTGCTGCCACACCCATCGAACCTTTAGATCAGTGTTTTGATATTCCCATAGCTCCTTATAGCCATAGCGTTTTTGCGACAGATGGTTCTCAAATTTCCCCTTCCCACCACGAAATTGCCTATTGCTATTTAATTAATATTGGTCAGATTATGATCCACTATGGGCAGAGTCTACATCCTTTATTAGATAGCGTACCAGAAGTATTTTATAAAACTGAAGATTTATATGTTTCTAGACAATGGGGTATTCGTCTAGAAGAATGGATGGGTTATCGACGTACAGTTTCCGAGGCAGAGATTTTGGCGGATATAGCCTGTAACTGGGTACTTCCTCCAGGAGAACATTATGATACGCCTAATCTGGCTTTAGTAGATGGTTCATTAATTTACTGGTTTTTAGATGGTTTGCCTGTTGAAGCGCGGGATAAAATATTACCGCCAATTTTGGCTGCTTGTGAACGACTAAGAGCCACTAAAATTCCGATGGTAGGTTATGTAAGTGCCTCCCGCAGTACAGAAGGACTAAACTTTTTGCGTTTGCAAACCTGTGAGCATGAACACCCTAACTGTGTAGTTAACTGTGGTGATTTAATTAATAACTATCCCTGTCAGAAAATTGACTCTTTGCGCGATTCAACTTTTTGGAGTAGTCAGCTACTACCAGGGCAGAGAAGTCCTTTATACCGCAGTAACTTACGTATTCTCGATCTTTATGAAGATGCTCAACGGGTTTATTTTTGCTATGTCAATGTGGGGGCAGAAATAGCTCGGATTGAAGTCCCTGCTTGGGTAGTAGAAGACAAAGATTTATTTGATCGCTCTTTGAGTATTGTCCTGGCTCAGGTACATAAAGGCTATGGTTATCCCGTTGCCCTAGCAGAGGCACATAATCAAGCGGTAGTTCGGGGAGGCGATCGCGCTCGCTTTTTTGGACTCTTAGAGCAACAGTTAATTAAAGCAGGTTTACGCAACGTGGGAACATCTTATAAAGAAGCTCGTAAGCGAGGTAGTATCGCCTGATCAATTATCAATGAAAGTTTGTCTTGCTCAGTGCGATCGCCTGTAGGGTTGGCACACCCCACCCTACCCTGAGATTATTTTTATGTGTCGCCAAGATTTATTGATTTGGTATTAGTAAGCAGTAATAAGTAATCTATAAACATATCCTTAAGGAATCGTGTGTGTAACAATAATTAGCGTTACTCATCAAAGTAGTTAAGCAATTTATACTTAAATCTAAACATGGAACCGCTTTATCAATATGCCTGGCTAATTCCCGTATTGCCTCTATTGGGGGCAATGTTGGTAGGGATTGGTTTAATTTCCGTAAACAAGGCAACTAACAATCTGCGTCAGATAGTTGCTGTATTTATCGTCTCCATCCTTGGAGCAACAATGGTATTGTCTTTTGCCATTCTCTGGAGTCAAATTCATGGACATGAATCAGTTACTCGCACCATTGAGTGGGCTTCGGCAGGAGATTTTCATCTTTCAATGGGTTATACCATCGATCATCTCAGTGCTTTGATGCTGGTAATCGTCACCACCGTAGCTTTTCTGGTGATGATTTATACCGATGGCTATATGGCTCACGACCCTGGCTATGTGCGCTTTTACGCCTACCTGAGTATATTTAGCTCTTCAATGCTGGGATTAGTAATTAGTCCTAACTTAGTTCAGATATACATCTTCTGGGAACTAGTGGGGATGTGTTCTTATCTCCTGATTGGTTTTTGGTTTGACAAGCAACCCGCAGCGGATGCTGCTCAAAAAGCATTTGTAGTTAACCGCGTCGGTGACTTTGGCTTATTGCTAGGAATGCTGGGCTTATATTGGGCAACAGGCAGCTTTGAATTTGGCGTAATGGGCGATCGCCTGGGAGAATTGGTTTCTTCTGGGGCTATTAGCGCGTTTCTCGCCACCTTATTTGCTATATTAGTCTTTCTTGGACCAGTAGCTAAATCGGCTCAGTTTCCCCTTCACGTTTGGCTACCAGACGCGATGGAAGGACCTACTCCCATCTCGGCACTGATTCACGCTGCCACTATGGTTGCTGCGGGGGTATTTTTAATTGCGCGGATGTATCCCGTATTTGAAAATGTGCCTGTAGCTATGGAAGTTATTGCCTGGACTGGGGCATTTACAGCATTCCTTGGTGCAAGTATTGCTTTAACCCAAAACGATATTAAAAAGGGTTTGGCATACTCCACCGTTTCTCAGTTGGGCTACATGGTTATGGCAATGGGTATCGGTTCATATAGTGCTGGTTTATTCCACCTAATGACTCACGCTTACTTTAAAGCCATGCTGTTCCTTTGTTCTGGTTCGGTAATTCACGGCATGGAAGACGTGGTAGGGCATAACCCTTTACTAGCTCAAGATATGCGCCTCATGGGTGGATTGAGAAAGTATATGCCCATCACCGCTGGTGCTTTTTTCGTTGGTAATCTAGCTATCTGTGGGATTCCTCCTTTTGCTGGTTTTTGGTCAAAAGACGAAATATTAGGACAGGCTATGACAGCCAATCCCGCCCTTTGGTTTATCGGTTGGGCTACAGCTGGTTTAACTGCCTTTTATATGTTCCGTATGTACTTTATGACCTTTGAAGGCGAGTTTCGCGGTAACGACGTTGGTGTTAAACAACAGTTGATGTCTGAAGCAGGAATGGCGTTTGGTCCTGGGGCAATGGATACTAAAGAAGGCGATAGTCATGGACATAGTGAATATCCCCATGAATCTCCTCTAACGATGGCATTACCTCTGCTAGTTTTATCCATACCTTCGATTGGTATAGGTCTACTTGGTCGCCCTTGGGAGAATTACTTTGAAGAGTTTATTCACGCCCCAAGCGAAATAGTAGCAGGCGCAACCGAACACGCCTTTGACTGGAATGAATTTCTGATTATGGCAGGGTTGTCTGTGGCGATCGCCGTAACGGGAATTATCGTGGCAACATTAATGTATCGTACTAAAAAAATCGCTCCTAGTGCGATCGCTAAGAAAGTCCCTACCCTCTATCGTTTCTCCCTTAATAAATGGTATTTCGATGATCTTTATCATAAAGTCTTTGTTATGGGTATCCGTCGTCTAGCCAGACAAATTATGGAGGTAGATTACCGCGTAGTCGATGGTGCTGTTAATTTAACTGGTTTAGCTACTGTCCTCAGTGGAGAGGGCTTAAAGTACCTAGAAAATGGCCGCGCCCAATTCTACGCCCTGATTGTCTTTGGCGCAGTTTTGGGATTTGTTATTGTGTTCAGCGTTGCTTAAATACTGACAAGTTTTGTTTTGATAAAGCGATCGCTCTTCTTTGAAGAAGAGCGATCGCTTTTTTGTTTGATATATTGGGTTAACTTGCACTTATGACTATAGCCATACCAGCTATGTAAGTATCTTTGCAAAATTAAATTTATTGTTAATGACTGGGAAAAACTTAAAGGGAAAGGGGAAAAGAAATTGAAATATGTAATTAATTTTTCCTACTTACTTATATTAGACCGATCTTTTGCTGGTGCTTGAACACTGTTTTTAAAACTCAGTCTTAAAGAGAGACGATTGTTGCGAGTATCATTGCTTATTATTAAACTATAGTCATAAAACTTTAATAAAATACATGATTGCTGATTCCTCTGAATTCAAGAGCTTAAAGAAACTACTACAAGAGAAAATTCTGTTTGGCAATAAACCAACTCCAGAATTATTTGCCATCCTTACAGTTTACTTCGTTCAAGGAATATTGGGATTAGCTCGTTTAGCCGTTAGCTTTTTTCTCAAGGACGATTTGGGTTTAACCCCTGCTGAAGTTGCAGCCTTAATGGGCATTGCCTCTTTACCTTGGATTATCAAACCACTGTTTGGCTTTATATCTGATGGTTTACCTATTTTGGGCTATCGTCGTCGCCCCTACCTAATACTATCAGGATTTTTAGGCACTATATCCTGGTTGGCTTTAGCCACCTTAGTTAATAGTGCTTGGACAGCAACTATAGCAATTTTATTAACTTCTCTTTCTGTAGCAATCAGTGATGTGATCGTCGATTCCTTAATCGTTGAGAGAGCTAGAGAAGAGTCTTTATCTCAATCAGGATCACTACAGTCATTGTCCTGGGGATTTTCTGCTTTAGGCGGGTTGTTAACGGCTTATTTTAGTGGATTATTATTACAGCATCTCAGCAGCAATCAAGTATTTGAAATCACCGCCAGTTTTCCCTTAATTGTTTCTGCCGTAGCCTGGCTCATTGCTGAAGAAAAGATTACCAAAGATGATTCTGAACCTAAAATCTCTCCCGTTAAAGAGCAAATTGAACAACTATCGAAGGCAATCAAGCAAAAGCAAATATGGTTACCCATTGCTTTTCTATTTTGTTGGCAAGCAACTCCCACTGCTGATTCAGCCTTTTTCTTTTTTAGCACCAACGAATTGGGATTTGAGCCAGAATTTCTCGGTAGAATACGTCTTGTTACCAGCTTTGCCTCTCTAATTGGCATTTTTATGTTTCAACGCTATCTAAAAACCGTACCTTTCAGAAAGATTTTGGGATGGAGTACAGTTATTGCCGCAGCTTTAGGAATGACCACCCTATTGCTCGTAACTCATACTAATCGCGCTTTAGGCATCGACGATCGTTGGTTTAGTCTAGGAGATAGTCTGATTCTAACCGTTGTTGGGCAAATTACCTGGATGCCTGTATTAGTATTATCGGCTCGTCTGTGTCCCAAAGGAGTTGAAGCAACTTTATTTGCTCTTTTGATGTCCATTTGGAACTTATCGGGATTGTTATCCCATGAATTAGGTGCATTACTTACCGCTTGGCTAGGAATTACAGAAAACAACTTCGATCGGCTTTGGTTACTGGTAACTATTACCAATCTATCTACCCTGCTGCCACTACCGTTTTTAGGTTGGTTACCTTCAGGGGATCCTCAAGCAGAATCCACCCAAAAATCGACTCCTGGAGAAGCTCCT
Organism: Chroococcales cyanobacterium; assembly: GCA_038259125.1. GTDB lineage: Bacteria > Cyanobacteriota > Cyanobacteriia > Cyanobacteriales > Xenococcaceae > Waterburya. The sequence goes on from JBBSPC010000098.1 coordinate 17,526, forward strand.
ATTCATAGTGCAGGAGGACTAGCCGAATCTAGCATTACACCTAATCTTGTACCTGAATTTGCGGTTAACAAAGGTTTGGAAACAAGCCACGATTAAATAGTTTTCAGGAGTTGTAAGGTTAAGAAAAAATGAAAGGCTATAATTTAGATGTAAGTCAATCGATTAAATCTTTTCTAAATTTCTAAATTTTAAAACCTTCCAAGTTGTGTCTAACAATTAATGAGAGAATAAAAAGCTAAATCAACTGTTAGCTGTGAATATGAGTTTAGATTGGATTAGCCGAGCCGAGCGTTTAGATGCCCTCCCTCCTTATGTATTTGCCCGTTTAGACGAATTAAAAGCTCGTGCCAGAGAACAAGGACTAGACTTAATTGATTTAGGCATGGGCAATCCTGATGGTGCAGCACCTCAGCCCATAATTGATGCTGCGATCGCTGCTTTGCAAGATCCACTCAATCACGGTTATCCACCTTTTGAAGGTACAGCCAGTTTCCGTCAGGCAATTACGGATTGGTATCACCGCTGTTATGAAGTGGAACTAAGTCCCGATAGCGAGGCACTACCTTTGATTGGTTCCAAAGAAGGTTTAGGTCATTTGGCAATGGCTTACGTCAATCCTGGGGACATTATTCTTGTTCCTAGTCCTTCCTATCCTGCTCATTTTCGTGGACCATTGATTGCAGGAGCAAAAATTCATCAGATACATCTTACGGCAGAGCAAAATTGGCTAATTGATTTGAGCGCCATTCCTGAAGATGTAGCTCGCCAAGCTAAGATTCTTTATTTTAATTATCCTAACAACCCGACTACCGCTACTGCACCACGAGAATTTTTTGAGGAAGTAGTCAAGTTTGCCCGTCACTACAAAATATTATTAGTTCACGATCTTTGCTATGCAGAATTAGCTTTTGATGGTTATCAGCCTACGTCGCTATTAGAAATACCAGGGGCAAAAGAAATTGGGGTAGAGTTTCATACTTTATCTAAAACCTATAATATGGCTGGTTGGCGTGTAGGTTTTGTGGTGGGTAACTCCGATATTATTCAGGGTTTACGAACTCTTAAAACCAATCTCGACTACGGTATCTTCTCCGCAGTCCAAAAGGCAGCAGAAACCGCTCTTCAGTTACCCGATGAGTATATTAAAAATGTGCAGCATCGTTATAGCACTAGACGCGATTTTCTCATCAAAGGCTTAGGAGAATTAGGCTGGCAGATCCCTCCTTCTAAGGCAACCATGTATCTCTGGATCAAAACGCCTGTAGGTAAAGGTTCAACGGAATTTGCCCTTGATGTATTGCAGCAAACAGGAATAGTCATTACCCCTGGTAACGCCTTTGGAGATGGAGGGGAAGGCTACGTTAGAATTAGTTTAATTGCCGATTGCGATCGCCTGGGAGAAGTCCTAAATCGCTTTAAAAAAGCAGGAATTACTTACAATTAACAACCTCGGCAGTTATCAATTTATCTCCAGCGCACTAGGGATTTTAAATGGATTTAAATACAGAAATTAAAGGACAAGGATATCCTATTCTTTGTTTACACGGTCATCCTGGTTCATCTGCTAGTATGTCTGTATTTACTAACTATCTTTCTGGGCAGTACAAAACCATTGCTCCCGATCTGCGTGGTTATGGCAAAAGCCGCTGTAAACAGAGTTTTAAAATGCAGGATCATATAACAGACCTCACTGCCTTACTAAACAAACATAATATAGATAGCTGTTTACTCTTAGGTTGGTCTCTTGGTGGTATTCTGGCTCTGGAATTAGCTTTAGCTATGCCCGAAAGGTTTAAGGGCATAATTCTCATTGCTACCGCTGCTCATCCTCTTAGCAGCCATCCTCAACATACTTGGCAAGATCAACTGTTTACTGGCATTGGAGGAATAGTAAACTATATTAAACCAGCTTGGCAATGGAACATTGATACCTTTTGTAAGCGATCGCTTTTTCGTTATTTAATTAATAATCATGCTCCAGAATCGTACTATTATTTAGCCACCGAAGCAGTACCAGCTTATTGGCAAACGTCAAAAGCAGCAAATACAGCTTTGTCTACCGCAATTCGACAGGGTTACAATCGCCTAGAAGATCTACACAAAATAGAAGTCCCTTGTTTAATGCTATCGGGAGAATGCGATCGCCATATTACTGCCGAAGCTAGTCAAAGAACTGCCCAACATCTCCAAAAC
>JBBSPC010000099.1:0-19694 GCA_038259125.1 Chroococcales cyanobacterium
CATTTAGCTGCTTGGGGGAAAAGTTCTATGGGGTGGTTCTTCGGGTTTAAACTCCATTTAATTATTAATGAACTTGGAGAAATTGATAATATCCTTACTCTGATTGATTTTCAATTTTATCGCTTATATCGAATTCAGGTTTGATGGAAACCAACAAGACCGCGCTCGTTCGCTAAATCACCAACGCCATTTTTAGATTATGACACTATTCAATTGAACCCCATGCCATGATGTCTGCAAACAAATTTTGATAGCCATTTACATTAGGATGCAAACCATCATCTCCTAGCTGAGTGTCGATCCAGTTTGTCTTCCTTGATAGCCAAATATCAAAGATATCTAAATAGGGAATATTTCGCTGTTGACAAGCCTGTAAAGTTGCTTCTTTGTAGCGGTATTGATCGAAGTGATTATAGTACAAACAATCCATGAAGGGCATTTTTGTCTGATCAACTGGAGTCATACCAATAAACAATACAGGGCAGAGGTTTTGCGAAACATCAAGTAAATAGGCAATCTGTTGCTTAAAATCTTCAAAATTAGTGTAAAGCTTTCCGTTTGGCTTGCCTACACGAGCAGAATCGTTAAGACCAACTGAAAGTAGAATCAAGTCTGGAACACAATTGCGTAATTCTCCACGACAGTTGAATTCTTGCTCCAAACGTTGAGCAACTTGCCACGTGCGATCGCCTCTTACGCCTAAATTATATAATACGTGACCTTCTCCTTGGGGAGACATCCACTGACGACGTAGCCTTTCAACCCAGCCACCGCCTACAAAATCTCCGTGACCGTAAATCAGACTATCCCCTAAAGCAATAACCTTAAGTGGCTGCTTTGTCTGTAATTTTTGCTGTAAAACTCTATTATTACTGGAGGTAAAAGTAGAGTTAGGAGAAAGAATAGTCTGCATAAAAAATAATATAAAAGTATTTTATCAAAAGGAATTTACATTTAGAAACAATAATACACAATTAAGTGATTATTTAAGAGATTATTCTCAAAAACAAAGTATAGCCGATCCCCAAAAAACCTTGATTGATAAATGTTTGTGGACTCGTGCTTAATGTCTTTCCCACCAGTCTAAAATTCGATTCCATGCCCACCAGCAGTCGCGATCGCCATGGGCTTTTTGACAGGCTAAACTACTTATATAGCCTACGTGTCCCCCAAATTTGGTGAGCCATAAATCTAATGCTTGATTATGCTGACCAACCTCTTTTAGATCGTCAATAACTTCAGGCGCAAACATCGGATCATCTGCTGCATAAAGAATCAAAGTTGGCTTATTGATTTTAGGCAGAATCCGCAACGGACTACTAGCACTAAAATATTCTTCTACTGAAGCAAACCCCAGGCGAGGAATTACTAGTTCGTGGTCAAATCCCCAGATAGTATTAGCTCGTTCAATTGCTGCCAAATCAATCTTCTCAGGATGATAAGAATGAAGCTTAAGAGCCAGCTTTTTCAGTTCCTTGGCGATCGCTTTTTCAATATATTTACCAGTCGAATGCTTCATTAAGTAAGGTAAGGAGCAATTAGAATCTAAATTAGGGCAAATTACTGCTCCTCCTGCCACATCAGAAGCACTTAAGCCATTTATCTCCATAAATTGAGAATAATAAATCCCCCACAAAGCCAACTGTCCTCCCAAAGAATAGCCCGTAAACCAAAATGGCGCAGGACAACCCATTGCTTTACTCTCGGCGGCAACACTTACAAAGTCTTTTCCTTCATTAATGCCATCAGAAGTCAGTGCAGAAGATAACTTAGCTGATTCTCCGTGAGCGCGCCAATCAAACAAAACTACAGCATAATTTTGAGCATAGGCTTTTCTGCCTATTATCTGTAGAAACCACTGATTATCTAAAGTTCCAGTTATGCCATAAGTCCCAACAATTGTTCCTTGTGGATTACTAGGAATTGCTACCCAGGCAAAAAGAGGAACTTCTCCTCTGGTAAATTGCACTTTTTGGTATTCAGGCTGAGATTCTGCTAGAGTTTGAGACCAGATTTTACTAGAGCGCAGTGCAGTATACAAGGTCATTGACAGCCCGTTGTTGAGCAACCAAGGTGGAGAAAATAAACTATTCATTTCTAATTTGCGATCGAGATGCTTTTAAAAGCTAACAGCTAAAAGCAAAGATAGTGTTTTATTTTTTAGCAAACACTCTTCTATAGATTCAAGTTCATGACAAATATCTCAAAATCATAGCGTTTTCTATCTTTTTAAATGCCTGAAACTCTTACATAGCAGGTGACAATTCATGTATAGCAATCGAACGTTAGATTAGGACATCTTTATGATCTCTCTGCGCCTTTGCGTCTTTGCGAGAGATTTAAGCTCAAAATGTTAAATGCAGCTTCAAGGAAAAATGGTATAACCAAGCCCGTCAAACTAATTATCAGAGTCAATCCGCTCATTTTGCCAATGATTCGCTTTCCATAACGAGCTAGAAATTAAATTGGTAATAATATGAGCAACTACAGGTATAGCTAAATTTCCTGTAACTAAGGCGCAGTAACCCAAGGCAAAACCGATAATCGTTGCCCAGACTACATAGGGCCATTGTCCTGAGCCGCTTAAATGCAAAACTCCAAAGAGAAGACTAGAGATAGCTACCGCAGCTACATTTAAACCCAAAGCTGGTAACATCACTCCCCGAAATAATAGTTCTTCGCTTAGTCCAGGCAACAGTCCAAGCCAAATTAAATCAGTCCACACTAGGGGTTTAATCACTAATTCTAAGTAGACATCAGCACTATGACGATAGCCTGGCCACAATCGGTAAATTAGACCACTGGTAAGAGTAATGCCAGTTGCCAGCCCTAAACTCCACAACAGAGCTTGAGAATTAAACTGGATAGAAAGCATTTGAACTGCTCCCAACTTTTGCCAAATCTTAGCGACTGCTAACAAAATAATGGCAGTAATACCCATGAACACTAAGATCTGGGTACGGCTAAGGGGTTCGAGTTCGGGATTATTAGGATTTGCCACTGGTTTTTATCAAAAAGTTTTTAGTCTTTAGTCCCTGCGGGGGGTATACCCCTTGGCTAGTCTTTAGTCTTCAATTTAGACTAAAAATAATTAGGTTTAAGACGAGGGGCTGTGGGCGTAATCGCATTGCGCCCTTTATAAGCCCCGTCTCACCGCCATGCGGTATCTTCGATTAAGTAGAGTTAATAACTCTATTTGATTAGTATTAACAGCTAATTACTAAGAACTAATAACTAGGGCAAAGCTCTTTATACTATACAACGAAGAGAAGCTAAATTAGGGTCTAAAACTCGATAATCTACCCCCGCTCGACGAGCAACTAAAACACCCAAAGCTTCTAAATAAGAATTAACTTTAGTTACTTTAATGCCCAAAGGTTGTGGAGGTACTTGAATATGAGTTGAATTGTTGGCTACAGCTATAATTTCGGTTTGAGCATTGCTAAAGCTAAGAATTCCACTACCACCACAGGCACTATAGGGAACGATCGCTACATCTACTGATTCTGCCCAAATACTATCTGAAGTTAAAGGTTTAGCCTCGGTAATAAATTGGGGGGCGCGACTCAAGCCCACTAAAACACAGGGAAGAAAAGTATAGCCTAATTCCTCGGCAGCAGCACGGGGATGTACATCAGCATCAACAGCTAAAGGCTGGAGGGCGGGAGCGTGTGCCGCAGGTATTTGAAAATGACGCACGATCAGATGGGAAATAACTGCTTCTGCCCCTGCTAAGTGATCTACTCCTTCTCCATGACGATAATTTTGTAGTTCTGTACTTTCATCATCAGGAAAACGAGCAACGACGGCGATCGCTTCTGCACCTCCTTGTTTAATTAGCTTTTCTGCTCCCCTAAGTAAACTGCCAGGGTTACCAATTGTTCCCCAACTTGCTCCAGAATCGGCAGTACGCAACTCAACTTCTAAAGGAGCATCGGTAATCACATAGTCGGTCAAACTTAGCCCTAAAGTAGCTCTAGTAGCATCAGCAGCCTGAATATGTCGTAGACGCAATTCAGGTTCAATTCCTCGGTCTAATAATAACCCGATTTTATTTTGTCTGACAGGACGTAATCCCCATTGATTAGCAGCAAAACGATCTAAACCATAACCTTCGACGTAATAAGTATTGTCTAAAGACCAATAAAGCTGCGCACCATTAAGAACATTGGGATGGGTAATCAGGCGATCGCAAGTTTGAGCGATCGCTTTGGCTACAGGTAGGGCATCTCCCGCATAACCACCGATAGCTGCACCCACTCCTGTGGGAACAATAAGAACAACTGTAAACGGGGACATAAAATTTCAATCTTTAATCTAGTCTGAAAAAAAACTTATTCTTTGGTAACGATAGCTTCTACTGTCGCTGTTTGTTTCTCTCTATTTACCTGAGTCACAGCCCAACGTAAAGGCTTACCCTCTTTTTCTAGTTGGGATTCAATTTCTTGCTGAAGTTGCAGGGGAGTTTCCTGGAGGTTTATTTCGGCGGTAATAAAATGCGTAGTCATTATTTTTACTTTAATTATTAGCTAACATTTTGCAATTTAAAATGTACAAATTATAAAATAAAAGGTAATAGTTAATATTTTTTGATTATTTATTACTTCTTTTGTATTTTTTGCAACATTTTTCAACATTTAATAGTCAAATTATTAGATATATCTAATCCCTGCTTTAAACAATAAATCAATTTTTATTAATCAGCATTGCTGAACTTTAATGGTAAGAAACTTGTTGACATTTATGTCCAAAGATAAAAGCATTTTAAACTACGAGGTATTTTAATGAAAACTCTAAACTTATACTTAATAATTTTAAATATTTTAATTTTTCCGGCGATTACTTTGGCAGACTCTGCCACGTACAACAAGATTAATCAGACAAATACAATTAACCTACTAAAATCAGAGCCAAACGCTCATAAGACTACTGCTAATGATACATCAAACGAAGATTTAAAAAAGCCAAAAGATCGTCAGCAACAAACATCAACTGATGATGCTGAAATAGACAATACCGAAGCAGATACCTCAGCAGCAAAGTCTGAGCCAGAAACTACTGATAAAGATAGATCGACAGAAGACGAGTCAGAAGCTAAAGATAAAGTCAAAAAACCAACTCCTGAAGAAATTGCGCGCTTAAAAAAATTAGCCGCAGCAGACAAGCTATATCTGGCAGGAAATAAAGCTGCTGCCGTCAAACTATATCGCCAGGCTAAAGAAGTCTGGCCAATTGAGAAGGAAAGAGCCACAGCCAACAAACAGGTGGCAACTTTTGATGATCCTGAGCAATTAAGCCCCGCAGGTCAAGTATTTTGGCGCAACTATCAACAAGGAGAAAAACAAGGGTTAGAAACTAAAGTTATCAGTTCACTAAAGCTGTTAACCACCAGAGAGCCACAGTTTATTAGTGGTCATATTCGCTATGCAGAGGTACTAAAACAATATGAAAGAGAGGAAGAATCTCTACAAGTTTTAAATCGGGCAGTTAGTCTTTATCCTAATGAACCAAAGTTGCTCAAAGCCAAAATGAATGCCGATATTGCTGAGGACAAATGGCTTGATGCCTCAATTACGGCGCGCCAGTTTACTCTATTTAATCCTAATTTACCCGAAGCAGAGGAATTTAGTCAATTAGCCGACCAATATTTAGCTAAGTATCAAAGCAATTTACGCTCTTCAATTACTTGGAATGCGATTGGCAATGCGATCGCTGGTACAGTTGGTTTTGCTCTAACGGGTAATTTATTTGGTCCTCTTTCTGCCTTACAAACTAGCACTTTGTTGCTTAAAGGAGAATCGGCAGTAGGAGAAAGTTCCGCTAAACAAATCAAAAAACAGCTACCTCTGCTCGAAGATAAACAAGCGACTCAATATGTAAATGAAATTGGTCAAAAAGTTGCTGCTGCATCAGGAAGAGATGAATTTGAATATGAATTTTATTTAGTTATGGATAATCAACTTAATGCCTTTGCCCTACCTGGAGGAAAAGTATTTGTTAATGCTGGAGCAATTATGAACACGGATTCTGAGGCTGAATTAGCTGGCTTGTTGGCACACGAAATTTCTCATGCTGCTTTATCTCATGGCTTCCAATTAGCTGCCAAGGGGAATTTGACCGCCAATATTATTAGCTACGTCCCCTATGTAGGCAGTACCGCCAGTAGCTTAATCGTGCTTAACTACAGCCGAGGAATGGAAAAACAAGCAGATCTCTTTGGCACTAGGATCTTAGTCAACGCTGGCTATGCAGCAGATGGAGTCAGGAACTTGATGGCAAAACTCGATAAAGCTAATCGAGAAGAAAATTCAGAGCCTCCTGCTTGGCTATCAACCCATCCCAACAGCAAACAAAGAATTGAGTATATGGAACAACTGATTGTGGATAACAATCTTAATCGCTACGCTTACGAAGGAGTAGCTCGACACCAAAAAGTCAAAAAGCTCGTAACTGCTAAGTGGCAAGAGTACGAAAAATGTGCTAAAGATATCAACACTATTAAAGAAGCTAAGAAATGTGCAGGAAATGTAGAGCCAGAAGAATCTAAAGACAAACCCCAGAAAAATAACGAAACAGACGAAAAAAAAGTTGAAAATAGCAATTAGCGACCTAAGAGGCGCGATCGCTAATCTAAATCAGAATCAAACCTAGAAACTAAAAATAAAGATAAAATTAAAGAGAGCTAACCACCAAAAACTTCAATCATTTTGAATATCTTGAACATTGCTGCTAAAACCATCACCTATCCCATTGTAGAAACTTTTCATTCTGTTCAAGGGGAGGCTTATTGGAGTGGAGTAAACGCTTTTTTTATTCGTCTAGGTGGTTGTGATGTTCATTGTCCTTGGTGCGATACTAAGCATTCTTGGAATTCTCAACATCATCCTCAACAGTCTACGGTCGAGTTAGCTCGTGCAGCAAAAGCGGTTAGTCCTGCCATCGTTATTATTACGGGAGGTGAACCCCTAATGCACGATTTAGCTCCTCTGACTGAAGTACTCAAAAACGAAGGATTGCAAGTTCATTTAGAGACTTCTGGCGCACATCCTTTTAGCGGTCATTTTGATTGGGTAACTTTTTCCCCAAAACAGTTCAAAGCACCTCATAGTAGTGTTTATAAGCGTGCAAATGAATTAAAAGTAGTGGTGACTAATGAATACGACTTAAAATGGGCAGAACAACAGGCAGCCTTAATTCCCAAAACTGCCTTATATTATTTACAGCCAGAGTGGAATTCTCCTTTGAGTAAAGACTTAATTTTCCAATACGTTCTTCAGCATCCAAAATGGCGCATCAGTTTGCAAACTCATAAACTGTTAGAAATTCAATAAAATGCTGGCTATGAGAGAGAGTTATTTTGAAAAAGTTTTAATCTTAATTGTTTGGCAAAAGAATAATTGCTTGATAAATATATAAGCTCGTATTGATGCAAATATTAACTATCCGCAGTATTTAAGATTAAATCAAAATTTATTAAGACAATAATTCAAGGCAATAGCATCAAGCTGTTGTCAGACTTTAGACTGTCTTGGCAAAATAAATATACCAACTATTATGAGTGTAAAAGTGGACGAATTGGAAATTTTGCCTTACAAAACATAGAATAGCAATCATCAAATCAACTCAATATCTTCTTAAACTTTGCTTTTAAGTAATTCTATGGAAATGCTGGGGTAAAGACAATCTCCTTCATAGATTATTCGCCTTATTTTTGCCAGTTTGTCAAAGCTTATGATTGTCTCGCAGTTGTGTATTTATCCCCTTAAATCTTGTCAAGGAATTGAGTTACAGCAAACGCAGATTAAAACTCAAGGATTTCTGTTAGATCGAGAAATGATGCTCGTTTCTGGTAGTGGCAAATTTATCACTCAAAGACAATTTCCTCAATTGGCTAAAGTGATAGTTGAACTGGACGAGAATCAGATTACTTTGAGGCTGTCAGACGAAACTTTGCCTCCTTTAGTTTTTACCCCTACTCTGACGGGAACAGCTATAGAGGTAGAAATTTGGCGCGATCGCATTTTAGCAATCGATCAGGGAAATGAGGTAGCTCAATGGTTTCGTCAATTATTAAATCTAGAGCTTGGCAAAGTCTGCCGTTTAGTTAGGCAGTCTGGCGAACATACTCGCCTACTAGATAAAAAATATTCTAGCGATCGCGACAACCCTCTCAGCTTTGCTGATAACTATCCAATCATGCTTACGGCAACAGCTTCCTTAGTGGAGTTGAACCAAAGAATTATTGAAATTCATCAGCAGCAAAAACAGGCTATTCTCATGGATCGTTTTCGCCCAAACATAGTAATAGAGACTATAGAGCCTTTTATTGAAGATATTTGGAGCGTGATTCAAATTGGCGAGATTAAATTTACAGTAGCCAAACCCTGTAGTCGCTGTATTATTACAACCATCGATCAAATAAGTGGAGAAAAAAATCAACTAAAAGAACCCCTCAATACACTGGGAACTTTTAGACAGTTAAGTGAACAAGGGGTAATGTTTGGTGTTAATATGATTCCCCAAAATGAGGGAATTATCAAAGTAGGCGATCGCCTACGGGTTCTAGAAACTAGAAACTAAATTCTCAGTTTTCTAGGTTATCTTATGATTGGGGTGCTTCCGATACGGGTTCGGCTAGGGCATTTTGAGCAGCAATAATAGCACGTTTTTTGGGTTTGAGGGTAAGGTAACGAATAGTGTCTTCACTCAAGCGCATCATCCTTTCTAAAGGTGCTATCTGCGTGCCATCAGCTTGATAATTCATCTGTACATAAATACCGTCTAAATATTTACCTACAGTATAAGCAAGTCTTCTTTTACCCTTGATTTGAACCTCAAGGTTTTCAGCACCGTTTTCATTGAGAAAAGTCTGATATTTACTCACTGCTTCTCCCACCTGATCTTCTGACAGATCGGGACGAAGAATATACATCATTTCATAAGTGTTGCTCATTTTAATTGTTCTCCTTGTGGACAGTATGGCTTTTGGGAATTGGCTTGAATCAAGCGCGGTTTGCGCTTTTTAGCCATCACAAAAGCAAGGAATTACAATCTTACTATTACTTGATGATTAATTACCAGTACTTTGATTTTCCGTGGACAAATTAACTTAAAATTGAGCTAGCTTAAAACAGCACTGTTTTTGAGTTAGATAGTGAATCTTATACTTAATATATGATTAATTTTTAACTTGGTTTTGTTATGGCACAACGCTATGTTCGCATTAAAACTAATCGTGACCAGATTTACTATGGTCTGCTACAGCCCAATCGAAGTGTATCTATATATGATGCTCCTCCTTGGCTGGGAGGGCAGGCAACGGAGCTTGAGCAAGATTTAGGTACCTACGAATTACTTGCTCCTTGTGTGCCTTCTAAAATTGTAGCAGTCGGCAAAAACTATCTTAAACACGCAACCGAAATGGGTACAAGCGTACCAAAAGAACCATTGTTATTTCTTAAGCCATCGACAACTGTAATTGCCGATGGTAAAAATATCCATTATCCTCCTCAATCTCAACAGGTTGATTATGAAGGAGAGTTGGCTTTAGTGATTGGCGATCGCTGTAGTCATGTTACCCCAGAACAAGCAGCTAAAAGCATTTGGGGTTATACCATTGCCAACGACGTTACGGCTAGAGATCTACAAAAAAAAGACGGACAGTGGACAAGAGCCAAGGGATTTGACACTTTTTGCCCTCTAGGTCCTTGGATTGTCCGGGAATTGAGCGTCGAAGCAAAAATACAGACTTTTCTTAATAATGGAGATAAACCCCACCAATCTGCTTCTATTGCTAGTATGGTATTCAAGCCTGATGTGCTTGTATCTTATATTTCTCAGGTGATGACTCTAACCCCAGGAGACGTTATTTTGACAGGCACACCTGAGGGAATTGGCTCAATGAATCCAGGAGATACAGTTAGAATAGAAATCGAAGGTATTGGCTGTATTTCCAATCAAGTTATAGCAGCTTAGAATTAATAATTAATAAATAAGATTTTAAGTCTGTTTTTATCTGGAGATGAAATTATAGACAAAATCAGAGAAAGAAGGAATTTCAGGACGACGACCCAAGAGGCACTGCACCATACAGTAAAAACAAACGCCAATTGCCACCAGAGAAATTACGCTACCAACCAAAACCAATGCTGGTAAAGTCTGTAAGATAATTTGAATTAAAGATAGAGCAATACCCAGCAAAATTGATTGCATGGCACTAAAACGAATAAAAAAGGAAATATTATTATTTTGGACTACCGCTAAGTACAAAACAAAAAAGACAATTAAACTACCCAATCCTAGGGGAATCAATCCATAAAGCCAAGAAATAGGAAGTAAGAGTATTTGTATCAGTTGAAATAGTGGACGTAGGGCAGGAATAGTCAATAAAGCAGCCCCCAAAACTACGGCATCGTATAAAGCAAAAAGATAGACAACTGCCCCAAAAAAACGATCTTTATAATCAGCATAACCACTTCCCATAAAATATCTCCTTGATTATCAATTAAATGTTTTGTTGTATGGCAATGGGGAGTATTGCCCAAGTCGCTAGAGGCGACGCTTGCAAATTCTAGTTGCTGCTTCTCAAATTGCCAGATTCTCAAGCACTATAACTTGATTGTCGTTAACTATCCTTCACGATAGCTGGCGATAAAAATTTTCTCTGCAACAAGTAATCTTATTTATGTATTTTAACTACTTTTACTTTAGATTTATTTTTGGCTATCTGAGTTGGCAGTTTTCTCTTTCATCGGCTTGAGTTTTGTGATTCAATATAAATCTGCGCCTTTATTTTAGAAACTACTCTATGTGTGCCGAAAGAACCTTACCTAAATTTGATACTGCTTCTGTCAAAATTACCAAAGAAGAAGGACTGATTCTGTATGAAGATATGGTTTTGGGACGCTTATTTGAAGACAAGTGTGCTGAGATGTATTATCGAGGCAAAATGTTTGGTTTTGTCCATCTTTACAATGGTCAGGAAGCAGTTTCTTCTGGCATAGTTAAGGCTCTGCGCGCCAAGGGAGACTACGTTTGCAGTACTTACCGCGATCATGTTCATGCTTTGAGTGCAGGTGTTCCTGCCAAAGAAGTAATGGCAGAGCTTTTTGGCAAAGAAACTGGATGTAGTAAGGGTCGAGGTGGTTCAATGCATATGTTTTCTGCTGAACATGGACTTTTGGGAGGTTACGCTTTTGTAGCCGAAGGAATTCCCGTAGCTACTGGTGCAGCTTTTCAAAGTAAATATCGCCGTGAAGCAATGAGCGACGATAGTTCAGATAGTGTTGCGGTTTGCTTTTTTGGGGATGGAGCAAGTAATAATGGTCAATTTTTTGAATGTTTGAATATGGCAGCCCTCTGGAAGCTGCCAATTATATACGTAGTCGAAAATAATAAGTGGGCAATTGGCATGGCTCATGATCGTGCTACTTCTCAACCCGAAATTTACAAAAAAGCCAGCGTGTTTAATATGGCAGGTTATGAAGTTGATGGTATGGACGTATTGGCAGTTAACACCTTAGCTAAGGAAGCTGTTGCCCGCGCTCGTGCTGGAGAAGGTCCTACCTTGATTGAAGCCTTAACCTATCGTTTTAGAGGTCATTCTCTAGCCGATCCAGATGAGTTGCGTGATCCTGCGGAAAAAGAATTCTGGAGTCAACGAGATCCGATAAAGAAATTCGCGACATATATGATTGAACAAAATTTGGCTACCGCAGACGAGCTTAAGGAAATTAACCATAAGATATCGTCAACAGTAGATGAGGCAGTTAAACTGGCTGAAAGTAGTCCTGAACCTAATCCTAGCGATCTACATCGTTATATTTTTGCGGAAGATTAGTAGATAACATGGCGTTGCACCTTCATGGGATGGTAGAGGCTGACTGAGAGACTGGGGGACTAGGGGACTAGGGGAATCATTAATCTTCTTTGTTTATAATCATCCCGCAGCTATACAACGCCGATAATATTTAATCTTTTAGCTTTGCGAGCTTAGTTTTCAACAAATCGATTAGAGGAGCTTTCTGACCGAAAGCCTCTTTCGACTCTAATTCCCCGCTCATTGCTAATAAATCAGCTTGAGCGATCGCCTGTTGTTCTCCTGATGCTAACCATTTTAAGTTTACTGTTTGGTTTTCCGCCTCAGCGTCTCCTAAAACTAGGCAAGCAACTGCGCCACTGCGATCGGCTCGTTTAAACTGTTTCCCAAAGGCACTCCCGCTCAGATCTAGCTCAACACCCAAGCCAGCACTACGTAATTTCTGCGCCAGAATCAGACTTTGAGCTTCGGCAACTTCTCCACGAGAAACAACATATAAATCGGGATTGTTCACGGGGTTAGACCGCAGTTTTTGCAGCAATAAAACCAGTCTTTCCATGCCGATCGCCCAACCTACAGCCTGCGTCTGAGGTCCGCCTAATTCGCCAACCAAACCATCATAGCGTCCACCTCCACAAACTGTTGCCTGTGCGCCCAAATCATCAGACTTGATTTCAAAAGCTGTGTGGGTATAGTAATCTAGACCCCTAACCAGGCAGTGATTTATTTGGTATTTGATCTTTAAATCAGTCAATAATTGCAGCACAGTATCAAAGTGTTTTTTTGATTCAGCACTAAGATGTTCGCTAATTTTAGGTGCGTTTTGAGCAATTTTTTGGGTTTGAGGATCTTTGCTATCTAATATTCTTAGAGGATTGCGAGTTAAACGATCTTGAGAGTCTCGATCCAAATCATCCTTGTAAGGTTCAAGATAACTAACTAATGCCTCTCGATAGTTGGCGCGATCACTGCCGTTGCCAACCGAGTTTATATCTAGTTCTAAATTTTTTAAACCCAAAGCCTGCAAAATATCAGTCGCTAAGGCAATCACCTCCACATCTGCACGGGGAGCATCACTACCCAGCAACTCTAAACCAACCTGATGAAACTGACGCTGACGACCAGCTTGAGGGCGTTCATAACGAAACATTGCTCCAGTATACCAAAGACGCTGGACTCCTCCTTGAGCATGAAGCTTATTGCTGATATAAGCTCGTACTACTCCTGCTGTACCTTCTGGACGCAGTGTTAAAGAGCGATCGCCCCTATCTTTAAAGGTGTACATTTCTTTGCCTACAACGTCTGTAGCTTCCCCAATACCACGCTCAAATAAGTCTGTTTGCTCAAAGATTGGCGATCGAATCTCCTGGTACACCGCTCGACCTAGTATTTCTTTGACCGTGGCTTCAACTAACTGCCAGTAACCGACTTCCTCTGGCAGAATATCTCTTGTTCCTCTGAGTGCTTGAATCATTTATTGGTTATTAACTAAGCTGTTATCAATTATCAATTATTATTGAACACTTATCAATTATTCAGTCAGAATTAATCACATCTACATGGGATAATATAGCTGATGGCTGATGGCTAAAAACCAATTATTTTGATTAACGGTTAGAGATTATCTAATATCAGTTTATGTATCTAAATAGTGCTAGTTTTAAAAAGTTTATCTCTTCTTCATTTATTATCGATAACTTTATCAAGAAATTAAGCAACAATTACCAGAGATAATGCTATCATTTTTGCCAAACGTTTTATTTAGATCATTAATAAAAACTTGATTCAAACTTTAAACATATAAACAAAATTAATAGCTAAAATAATTAATATCGTTGTTGTTCTCTAGCTGTTCCGTCTCTTGAAGAGTTTTCCATCCAGATAGCCAGACAGAATCATCCTTGAGTTGCGAGGCATTTAACCAGAAACGAGTCTGGGAATCACAAGATGCTACCATTTCAGCAAATATCCACTTACCGTGGTTTTTGCGGTTAATTACTTGAAAATGTCTCCATCCCCAAGTTTTTTGTTTAGCTGTCCACTTTGAACCAATTAAATAAGGGAACTTCTGTTTTCTTTTTTTCGACATTTTAACTTCAAGAGACAATAATGATAGTCTAGTCGCAATAATCAATCTTTTTTCATTGTGATATTATTTATGAAAACTAAATCTGTTTTGTATCAATTAATTTTAGAACGAGTTAATAAGTATAGTGCAATTGCCTTAACTTTTGGCTTGGCATTGGCAACTACACCAGCGATCGCTCAAGACAATACCATAAAGTTGCAGGATGCAGGTTCAGGAGAATCAAAAACTCCGAATCAAGAAATTAATTATCGAGATTTACCTCCTTTAGAAGGTCAAACTGTTCCTCCATCGATTCCTGGTAGTAATGTTACTCCTATTCCCGCAGAAAACATCAATTTTGCTACAGATGAAACGGACTATACTCTTGGTGCTGGGGATCAGATTAAACTCGACATTTTTCAAGTAGCCGAATATAGCGGAGAATATCCCGTATTAGTTGATGGCACAATTAGTCTTCCTTTAGTAGGACGTGTCGATGTTCGAGGATTGAGCTTAAAAGAGACCTCAGAAAAAGTTTCTAAAAAATATTCTACTTACCTCAAAAGACCTATTATTACCGTCGGTTTAGTTGCGCCTCGCCCTCTGAAAATTGGAGTTTCAGGAGAAGTAGATAACCCTGGTTCTTATCAAGTTGCCATCACTCCCGATAATCCTCAGTTTCCTACGGTCACTGATTTATTGGAGCAGGCTGGTGGCATAAACACCATTGCTGATGTGCGTAATATTAGAGTCACAAGAGAATTAAATAGTAAAGAGATTGTCTATAACTCTAACCTGTGGGATTTGCTGACCAAAGGTCAAATCAAGCAAGATATTTCCTTAAGAGATGGAGATACTATTTTTGTACCTACTACTGACAAAATTAATACCGTTGAGTTAAACAAACTAGCCACCGCCAGCTATGGTCTACAAACAGATAAGCCTATCCAAGTAGCAGTAGTTGGAGAAGTTAATCGTCCTGGTTCTCACTTTATTCAGCCAGAGCAACTGGCAAACAATAACAGCGGTAGGGCAACAAATGAAGGCAAACAAGAGTCTAGTCCTCCTAGACTGACTCAAGCTATAGGTGCTGCTAAAGGAATTAAGCCGCTGGCAGATGTTAGGGATATAAAAGTAAAACGCACCGCTTGGGATGGTTCGGAAAAAATTATTAGTGTCAATTTGTGGGAACTAATTCAGTCTGGAGACACCAACCAAGATCTTATTCTCCAAGAAGGAGACAAAATTGTTATTGCTAAAGCAGATAATTTAACCGAACAAGATAGGCGGACAACTGCCTCAGGTAGTTTCAATCAACCCATTACAGTTAATGTTGTTGGCGAAGTTGTTACTCCTGGACCAGTGACAGTAGAACCCAATACTCCTCTTAACCAAGCTATTTTGGCTGCTGGTGGCTTTGATACCCAAAGAGCTAATAGCAATAAAGTACAGCTAGTTAGTCTAAAGCCTGATGGCACAGTAGATAAACGCCAAATCGAGGTTGACTTAGGCTCGGAAGTTAATGAAGAGACAAACCCTGTTCTGAACGAAAATGATGTAGTTATTGTCGGTCGCTCTGGTTCAACAAAAGCTGCTGATACTACAGGTAAGTTTCTCGGTCCACTTGGGGCATTTGGTGGTTTACTAAACCTCATATTCTAAACTTTAGCAATCAATAATAGCAACTCATTACTTTACATAGCAAAGCAATGGGTTGCTATGGGACTGCTTATAAAAAAAATAATCCGTGTTGTGAGGATTGATAAAATAATGCCCGATAGAAGTTCAGATTATTCTACTTATCTCCCCTCAAGAAATGGAAATAGCAAGGGAATTAACAATGAAAATGGAAATAATAACTATGTTTATTCCTTACCTGTTGTTAATCAACCAGAGAATAAAGCCGATGGAGATAGTATTGATCTGCGTCACCTTGCGAGCATAATTAAACATCGCTTGCGCCTCATTAGTGCCGTAATTCTTGGTGTTACTACCACTACGGCAATACTAACATTTACTCAAGAACCAAAATACGAAGGCAGCTTTCAGCTTTTAGTTGAACCTGTTTCCAAGGAGCAAGATAGTCCTTTTGCTGAAAATCCCTTATCTATCTTGCAACAAAATCTTGATGGTTTAGATTACGATTCTCAAATAGAAGTACTACGTAGCCCTCGTGTTTTAAAACCCATCATCAAAAGCCTCACTAGTAAATATCCCGAAATTAAATACGATGAATTAATCAAACCCAAAAAATCTCCCCTTAAAATCGAGCAGTTAGACGAAACAAAAATTTTAGAAGTTTCCTACATCGATCCTGACCCCAAAAAAATTAAATTTGTCCTAGATAATTTAGCCGAGGCGTATCTAAAATACTCGTTAGAGGAAAAAAGAGCCAAAGTACAGCAAGGAATAGACTTCGTCGAACAGCAACTACCCGAAGTGAGAGGACGAGTCGATAGCTTGCAGGGTGAAGTACAAAAATTTCGTCAAGTTCACAATTTGCTCGACCCAAAACAACAGGCAGAAATACTAGCAGGGCAACAAGTTGACTTTGAGCAAAAGCTATTTGACACTCAAGCCAAAACTAAAGAAACAAAATCTTTATACACTCTGCTGCAAAAACAATTAGGTTTAGAACCGCAACAAGCATTAACAGCTAGCTATTTAAGTGAATCTCCACGCTATCAAAGCTTGCTAGACGAATTACAAAAGGTGGAAGTAGAGTTAGCTACAGAATCTACTCGCTTTTCAGCTAAAAATCCAACTGTTCAAGCTTTAGAAGAGAAAAGAGAAAATTTAACTAATCTACTTCAAGAGGAAGCTAGCGGAGTACTAGGAAAAAACCCATTAAACTCCGTAGAAAATACGCCTAATAATACTTCTCCAAGCTCTTTGCGTTTGGAACTAAATCAGCAATATATTCAGGCAGCCAACGAGCTAGAAATATTGAAAATTCGCGAACAGGCTCTTAAGGGAGGATTAGCAAAAATTAACAAATATACTAAGCAAATGCCTGTTATTGCTCGTCAGTATACAGATTTGATGCGACAGCTAAAAGTAGCGACGGAAAGCTTAACTCGTTTTTTAACTGCTCAAGAAGAATTGCAGCTACAGGGAGCGCAACAAGCCTTGCCCTGGCAGACAATTTCTCAGCCTGCTTTGTTAGAGAAGCCTATCTCCCCTAACCCTCCTCGTAATCTTATTTTAGGTTTGTTTTCTGGCGTTCTTTTGGGTATTAGTGCAGCATTGCTGGCTGAACGCCTTGACCCTGTTTTCCATTCGGCAGAAGAATTAAAGGAGAGCATTAATTTACCTCTGCTTGGTCAAATCCCCATTGAAAAAGATCTAAAGCCTTTAGATGAACTAGAAGCAACGCCTAAAAAAGATAAATTTAGCCTACCCCAACTACACATAGGAAATACACCGTTAAACATCAATCAATTAACGCCAGCGTCAACTATAAATAGTGGTCAAAAATGGTATGGTGCTACTCCTTTTCTAGAATCATTTCGCTCTCTCAGTACTAATATCAAGCTTTTGGGTTCTGATACTTCAATTCGCACATTCGTGATTAGTTCATCTATTCCATCTGAAGGAAAGTCAACTGTCTCTTGTCATTTGGCTCAGGCAGCAGCAGCAATGGGACAAAAGGTACTGATAATTGATGCTGATTTGCGTCGTCCTCAAGTTCATCGTTGTATTGGTGTCAAAAATGAAGATGGTTTGAGTAATATTTTGGCTACTGGTTTGGATATAGAATCAGCAATTATTGAAGTTCCTCAGTGGGAGAATTTATCTGTCATTCCCGCAGGAGACATTCCGCCCGATCCTACCCGTCTACTTTCTTCTCAGAAAATGTATGCTTTAATGGAGCAGCTAAAAGCAAGTAAGCAATACGATTTGATTATTTATGATACTCCACCCATATTAGAGTTTGCCGATGGTCGAATTCTCTCAAGCCATACTGATGGAGTTGTACTAGTAGTGAAAATTGGTAAAACAGATCGCTTTTTATTAAAGCAAAATATTGACAACCTTAGAATGTCTAACGTTGTCAATATTTTAGGGGTCATAGCTAATCAGGCAAATCGCTCTACAGGTTCTTATAACTATTACAGTCATTATTATGCTAATAGGAAATAGACTATATTCTTTGTAGACTTAATCTTGATAATCAAACTAAATTTAATCAGCGTGAATCTGCCAATTATTTCCTCAACTTTTCTTTTAACCCTATTGATGATGATTGGGTTGTTTTTCTTTATTCGTGCTTCGGTTAAAGACCGTACCAAACAAATTCAACTTGTTCCTGATGAATCAGAGGATGTTTTAATTAAAAAATTGCAGGAGTATTTTGAAACACGAGCCTATCAGATGACTGCTGTTGATCCAGAAAACAAACAGGTTACTTTTAAAGGCTTTGTGCAGCCTAGTCTATTTTTGGCTATATTGCTCACCTTTTTAGCTTTAGTTGGCTTTTCCTGCTTGGCTTTAATTTTGTTTCTCTTGTTTCCTAATGTCAGAGGCGTATTTTGGCTTTTGCTTTTACTCGCCCCCGCCGCAGGTGCTTTTTATTGGCGCAAAGCAGGACGTTGGGAACAAATACTACTTCAGGTTGTGTCTAAAACTGATGGTCCTAATTTAGTTAGTGTAATTGCCCATAGAGATGAATTGATTCAACTACAGGAAAATTTATCTGTGCAAACAGTAGATTAAATTTAGGGTCATAATCTAAGTCCTTTGGATGCTTATGTCTAGCAATCAAATTATTGTCTCAATAATTCTTTTAGCTTGATTAGCGTATCCACTACCGAAGAGATTGAAGTGATTCAAGACGTGATAAAGATTATAAATACTTTTGCGTTGTTGATAACCATTATCTAATTGCCAAGCCTCATTGTAGCCATGATAAAAAGCAGCAGGAAAACCACCAAATAATTCTGTCATAGCAATATCAGTTTCGCGATCGCCATAATATGTGGCAGGATCTATGATTACAGGTGTGCCATCAGCAGTAATTGCAGCATTCCCAGACCAAAGATCGCCATGTACGATAGAGGCTTGAGGCTGCCTATCAGCCAATCTATTTCTAACTGCATCAACAACCCTGTTTGTATCAGGAAAATTTCCGCCACTGCGTTTAGCCAACTTTAATTGATAGCCAATACGCTGTTGGGCAAAAAAATCTGCCCAGTTATCCATCCAGGTGTTAACCTGAGGCGTAGAACCAATAGTGTTATTAATTTCAAAGCCAAAGTTTTGCTTTGTTCCTTGGCGGTGCATTGCTGCCAACTGACGACCCATTTTTGTCCAGCTTTCATTATTTCCCCTACCAAAATCTAGCCATTGCAGGACAATATAGCTAGAATTATCTGCTACTCCCCAGCATATAGGCTGTGGCACAGTAATTGTTTGGGTAGCATACATTTGCTTTAGTCCTAAAGCTTCGGCTGCAAACATTTCTACCTGAGAAGCTTGATTGAGCTTAACGAAATAATCTATGCTATTACCGCTTATTTTATAGCCTTGATTGATACAGCCTCCACTGACTGATTTTGTATTGGCGATCGCAAATTCTTTTCCTGTAGCTTGAGTAATAGCTTGAGTAATCTGTGTCCACATTGGCTTAAAAGTTGAAAATTTAACTAAATATTAGATCAATTAATAATTTACGCCTAGTGTGAATTAGGAAAAAAGGAGGAAAAGACAGAAGATGAAAGTTATCAAGCTGTCCATCTAAATATCTTTCCTCATGAATAGCATAGACTTTGAAAGCCTATTAGTCATAGTTTTTGTCCTTGTAGATGA
>JBBSPC010000100.1:0-19670 GCA_038259125.1 Chroococcales cyanobacterium
AACACTTTCTCTAACTTCTACGTAAAATTTATTTCCCATTCCCTGGCACCTTATCACTACTATTAATTTAGTGCATCTTCATGGAGAATTGGTATTAACCATTTAATCTAACTGCTGTGACGGGGTGACGAGGACCAACTAGGCAGGTAGTAAATTCGTCCCCAAGTCCGCAAGATCAATGAGTGCGTAACATCAGTTAGTAAGAAGAATGTTCCTGACCCATCAGCAGAAGATAGCTAATATATCATGACTAATTTGTCAGGCAATATTACCTTAAAAGTTGCCCCGTTATATAGTTTAATACCAAATTAAACTGTATTCGCTACAGATTAATCGTAAGGGCGAACGGCCGTTCGCCCCTACAGAAAACGATGTGTCATGTTTTAAATTTAAAATGGTATAACTCAAGAAATCCTGATTATGAGTGCCTGTTAAATCCAAGTTTTCCCTAAACTAACAAAAGAGGGATAACGTCGCTCCCGACTGAAGAGTAACCTCTTCAAGATCGAAGATTTCATAATCAAGCATTGGTTAACTTTCCATTTGTCGCAAAATATTTAGCCGACTGGACTTTTGTCTAAATGGTAAGGCTCTAGACTAAGCTTGGTTCTGATTTTGTCTCTAGCTGTGGCATTGGCTCTAACTGCGCTGGAGCTTCTGCTGTAGCTACCTTTGTTGGTAGTCCTTCGATGGGACATTCCTCTGTACCGACGGTAGAGCGTGTAATCTTCTCCGACGTTTCTTTGGCTTTTTTGGGGTCTAGTACCCAATCGCGATAAAAATCAAAGGGACAGGTTTGTACGCCTTCTGCACCTTCTCCAGAGTTAATCAAACCAGTATAGCCACGGTGCATTAACTTAAATATATGGTTTTGGGATTGAGCATTAGCGCGGAAATCGCGGATAGAAAATTTAGAAAGAGCGGCATACTGTACGCCGTTTTCTTCTTCGCCACATTCGCCTAAAGTACGTCCGTCAAAACCGACAATTGCCGAGTGTCCGAAATAGCTATATACCCCGTCAAAGCCAGAAGCATTAGCAACCGCTACGTAGGTATTATTCATCCATGCCATCGCTTTGGACACCACAATCTGCTGTTCTTTAGCTGGATACATATACCCCTGACAGCGTACAATCAGTTCTGCACCCTTCATGGTACAGTCGCGCCAAATTTCAGGATAATTGCCATCATCGCAAATAATTAAGCTGATTTTTAGTCCTTTTGGTCCCTCTGAAACATAAGTATTATTTCCTGGATACCAGCCTTCAATGGGACACCAAGGCATAATCTTACGATACTTTTGGACGATTTCGCCCTTGTCGTTCATTAAGATTAAAGTGTTGTAAGGAACTTTTTGCGGATGCTCTTCGTGTCTTTCTCCTGTCAGGGAAAAAACTCCCCAGACCTTATTTCGCTTACAGGCTGCTGCAAAAATTGCGGTTTCTTCTCCAGGAATAACGGCAGACGTATCCATCATTTCCTGGTGATCGTACATAATACCGTGAGTTGAATATTCGGGAAAGATAACCAAGTCCATTCCTGGCAATCCTACTTTCATCCCGTCAATCATTTCGGCAATTTTGTGACAGTTGGCTATGACCTCGGTTTTAGTGTGGAGACGAGGCATTTTATAGTTAACAACTGCTACGCCAACAGCATCTTTACTAGAAGAAATATCTCCGTGAAAAGCCATCTTTTTAACTCCTATTTTTATTTTATTTATTTTTGAGCAAAATTCACTCTTTACAACCAATACAAGACATTTAGTATTGCGATCGCCTATCAAACCCTGGCTTTGTCAATCGCATTTAAAATAAAACGGCATTAGACAAGTGCAACACAATATTGTTGTAGTACGCTCTCTAGCTGTTAATGAGATATTGATATTTGGTGATAATGAACTCAATGTTTTCTCTAAGATGTTATCAACCACAGCCTAATAATCCTGTAACTTCAGATACAAGACAATAGACTAAAACCAGAATAAGGATTCCAAAATTATGGCTTCACGTAACATTGTGACTTTGTTGACAGACTTTGGCGATCGCGATGTTTATGTCGGAGTTATGAAAGGAGCGATCGCGACAGTTAATTCTCAACTACAGGTAATCGATCTAACCCACCAAATTCCGCCACAAAATTTACTCGCAGCTAGATTTGCTTTATTAAATGCCTATCCTTATTTTCCTCCCCAGACAGTTCATGTAGCGGTGGTCGATCCAGGAGTTGGCAGCAGCAGAAGAGGAGTAGCTATTGAACTAAGAAAAGGATATGTAGTTTGCCCTGATAACGGTATCTGTAGCGGTATTTTAGAACTAGATGAAGTTATTTCTGCCGTAGAGTTAACCATTCCTCAGTATTGGCGAGTATCAGATCCCAGCCACACTTTTCATGGCAGAGATATTTTTGCTCCCGTAGGCGCACACCTAGCTAATGGGGTTAAGATTCAAAAACTAGGTCAGGCAATCGATCCAGCTAGTTTAACTAAACTAGATTTACCAACGCTAAGACAAACTCCTGAGCAAATTACTGGTGGTATCCAATACATAGATCATTTTGGCAATCTGATTACTAATATTTCTGGCAGATTAGTTCAAAGAAAAACATGGCAAGTAGTTATTAACAATATTACGATTCATAAGGGTAAGACTTATAGCGATGTCAACCTAGGCGAAAATATAGCTATAGTTGGTAGTCATGGCTGGATAGAAATTGCGGTCAATGGCGGAAACGCTCAAGCAAAATTACAGCTTACCTGGCTAGACATAGTTCAAGTAAAAATCAGTTTTTAATATGATTGCTCTTTTAGACAAAGAACCCCAAACCTATAAAGGACAATTTGGCGATTATACGATTACTAAAGGCGATCGCCTTGAAGTAATTATCTATCGTGCAGGACTAGTTGTAGCAGCAGCTAGCTTTGCGATCGCCTCTAATCTTTTCTTTGCTCAAGGCAAGGCTGCTTTACCAGCTATCACACCCTTATTTGCCCTTTTCTCTCTGGGATTAGGAGTTAGCCTGGTTTATATTCATATTTACATGAAGGCTTTGCATCGCGTTTTACAAGGATTTTGGTTGATTGGTACAGTTGCCACAATAGCGATCGCTACCCAGAGCAATGAACCTTTGGCACTATATATATATAATCATCCTCTTACCCTATTTGGTACAGGCTTTACTTTTGCTGCCTTGACAGGAATCTTTTTTAAAGAAGCTTTTTGCTTTAATCGTCTCGAAACAAAAATTTTAACTCCTATTATCCCCTTGTTGCTATTGGGACATATAGCGGGAATTATTCCTGTAGAAATGGAACAGGCACTACTAGGAATCTGGTCAATTGGCTTTAGTGTCTTTGCTGTGAGAAAAATGATTCAGGCGATCGACCCTGATATTGGCGACAAGTCTGTATTTGAATATCTCAAGCAACAAAATAGTTAAAGCGTGTAAACATTTGGAGAAGAGAATACTTTTTAAGATTTCACTTTGCCAAAACGTCTATCTCTTTGTTGATAGGTGGCTAAAGCCTTGTGAAACTCAATCCGATCGAAATCTGGCCAAAGAGTAGAAGTAACATAAATTTCCGCATAAGCTACTTGCCAAAGTAAAAAATTACTAATTCGCATCTCACCACTGGTACGAATTAACAGATCTGGATGAGGGATTCCCTGAGTATATAAATGTTGTTCAAATAAATCTTCGTTAACTTGATTTGCTTTTAAGTACCCTTGTTCTACTTTTTGGGCGATCGCCTGACAGGCTTGAATAATTTCATGTCGACCGCCATAATTAGCCGCTACGGTAAACTGAGTTCCTTGATTATTTTTAGTATCTTCCATCGAGCGATCTATTTCTTGGCGCAGAGAGGTAGGCAAATCCTCTAAGTTACCCACAAAGCGAATTCTGACATTCTCTTTTTTCATCTCCTGTAGTTCTCGACGTAACACCCGCTCAAATAAAGTCATCAAAAACTGTACTTCCCCACGAGGTCTGCCCCAATTTTCCGTCGAAAAAGCATAGGCGGTTAAGGCGGGGATGCCCCAGTCTTTGCAGCAGCGTAACAAATCTTTAAGAGTATCAACACCTTTTTGATGACCTGAAATGCGAGGCTTGCCTTGATTTTTTGCCCAGCGACCATTGC
The DNA here is from genome assembly GCA_038259125.1 of Chroococcales cyanobacterium. GTDB lineage: Bacteria > Cyanobacteriota > Cyanobacteriia > Cyanobacteriales > Xenococcaceae > Waterburya. Next base: position 4,139 of record JBBSPC010000100.1, read on the forward strand.
CGTCCATAATTACTGCTACGTGCTGGGGCAAAAGGTCAGAAATTAAATCTGGAGGAAGTTGTTGCAAAGTGACTGGCTCTAGGCTCATCGTTAAACTAGAAACTAATTTAATTCTTCTTACGTGAATCAGGCGATCTCAAGCGCCAAATGCGCTCCAGTAAAATTTTTCCCTGAAACCCAAGTTTACGACTAAGACGCACTGCATCCCGCTCTACTACAGGGGCAAATCTAGCCTGTAATAGCTCTTTCAGTTTACTACTGGTTAGGGGTCTATTTAACGTTCCTTTTTCAGCCAAGGAGATTGAGCCAGTTTCTTCTGAGACAACAATACACAGACACTTGTCTATTCTTTCGGTGATTCCCATGGCTGCACGGTGACGAGTGCCTAACTGTCGAGATGCGGTTCTCTCAGAAAGCGGTAAGATTACTGCTGCTGCCAGGATGCGCGAACCGCTAATTAATACTGCACCATCATGCAACAGAGTGCTGGTTTGAAAAATAGTTTGCAAAAGTTCTTTAGAAACTTCTGCATTCAAATCCACTCCTGGAGACACAAAATCTTCTTCCTCTAGAGAGCCAGTGGTTTCCATTAGCACCAGTGCGCCTGTACGGTTTTGAGATAACTCTTTAACTGCTTCTACAATACGATCGACTACGCTGTCTGATTGAGTTTTTGGTCTGCCTGAGCCTTTAAATAACTGTAAAACTTCTCCTCTGCCAATCTGTTCTAAAAGACGGCGAAATTGCGACTGAAAAATTACTGCCATAGCTACGGCAGAACCCAGGACTAGTTTTTCTAACAGAAATTTGAGTAATTGTAGCTCCAGTTGTCCACTGACTACCGTTGCCAACATCAGGACGATAAAGCCTCTTACCATCCAAAGACTACGACGTTCTCCCTCGCCAATAATTAGCAGTAGGGCATAACTCAAAGCTAGAACTAAGCCTAAATCGATGATATTGATTAGATCTGGCAACCAGGAAACCCGATTTAAGTCAGGAACAAAACCCGACAATGACATTATATTAATTAATTTGCTGTGAATGGTTAGCGGGACAAAAACCTCGAAATTCAAGGTATCAAATTACATTTGGCAAAAGCTCTAAGCTTTCGTAAACACTAATACCAGCAACTAAAACAAAGTACGCTGGCTTCTATACTAAGTCTACTTTTTATGTTTTACCAGTCTTTCGGGAAGGCGATCGCGTTCGATTAAATTTTGATAAGATTCTCGTTCAATAATTAAGTTTGCCTCCCCTTCGTAAACTACTACTGCTGCGGGTCTACCAATACGATTGTAATTAGATGCCATACTGTAATTGTATGCTCCCGTATCCATTACCACTAAAACATCTCCTGGTTCAGTTTCGGGTAAAGCAGCATTTTTAATAATTATATCTCCAGATTCACAGTGCTTACCTGCTACTGTAACCTCTTCTGTAATGGGGGCAGACATTTTATTTGCTACTATGGCACGATAAACCGATTGATAGGTAATCGGACGAGGATTATCGGACATCCCTCCGTCTACTGCGACATAAGTATGAAAATCAGGAATCTCTTTACGACTGCCAACAGTATAGGCCGTGACGCAGGCAGAACCAATTAGAGATCGCCCAGGTTCAGCCATTAGTTTAGGTAAAGCCAAGCCAACTTTGTTACAGGCGTTTTCCACGGCAGTACTAACCGCTTTTACCCATTCAGAAATGCTTGGGGGATCATCAGACTCCGTGTAGCAAATACCCAAACCACCACCAACGTTAAGAGTTGTTACGGGTAAGCCATATCCCTGAGCTTTTTGCATCCAGTCAACTAAAACTCCTGCTAAATCTTGATGAGGTTGACGCTCAAAAATTTGTGAGCCGATGTGAGCGTGCAAGCCAATGCAGCTAAGACTAGCTTGCTGACTAAGATAAGTAAATACTTCATCTAGCTGATTGGGATCGAAGCCAAATTTACTGTCTAAGTGTCCTGTGCGAATATATTCATGAGTGTGACATTCAATCCCAGGAGTGAGACGCACCATAATCGGTACGGGTTGACTGCTCTTATCTGAGGCAATCTGAGTTAAAGTTCTTAATTCTAGCCAATTGTCTACCATAACTGTGCAGCCAGTTTCTACGGCAAATTCTAGTTCGGCGATCGATTTATTATTGCCGTGAAAATAAATTTTTTCTTTGCCAACTCCTGCTTCAATGGTTGTATATAGCTCTCCCCCAGAAACTACATCAAACCCCAAGCCTTCACTCTCAATAATACGACATACCCCAAGACAACTCCAGGCTTTTGAAGCGTAGATTACCTGAGATTCTCCTCTGTAGTAAGTATTAAAGCTATCGCGATATTGGCGACAGGCTGTTCTGAGGGTAAATTCATCCAGTATGTATAGGGGAGAACCGTACTGTTGAACTAACTGTTGAATTTCACAGCCACCAATTGACAAATTATCTTTACTGTTGACCTTGGCAGTTAGGGGTAGTAATTCTTGATTAGGGGAAGAAGGAATTTCTAAGCTGGTGATTTGAGGAACATAACGATGTCCAGTATTTGGTAAACTGCGATCGCAGGGAAGCATAATTTCTTTTTGGTTGACTAGTAAAGTTATCTTATTTCTTATTTTCTAGTTTACAGTTAGGTGATGTCAAAAAACAGGTAAAAGCTATTGGCTATTGGCTTACTACCTCAACCAAGAGTTTTTTTTGTGAAGATTTTAAAAATTGCAGCAATAACCACACCTCAAGTGCCTGAGATAGTTGATTTAGATCGGGTTTGTTTGGGTGGCTTATGGAGTGCAGAAGCCTATCTCAGAGAGATTGATAGTCCTAACAGCGATTTAATTGCTTTACATCTTGCTGAGGATGAAGCAGAAACTACCCACAGCCAAATTATTGGTTTGGCTTGTCTGTGGGCAATTGTGGAAGAAGCTCATATTACCTTACTGGGAGTCGATCCTGACTATCGTTGCCAAGGATTTGGGCAATTACTGTTATTAACGTTGCTAGCAAAAGCGATCGCCAGAAAGTTGGAACGAGCAACTTTAGAAGTCAATGTCAACAACTTTCAAGGGATTAACCTCTATCAAAAATTTGATTTTAAAGTTGCAGGAAAGCGTAAAAATTACTATCAAAAAACTGGAGATGATGCTTTGATCCTGTGGAGAAATGAAATACAGTCAGACAATTTTCAACTTAGTTTGTCTCAATGGCAGCAAAATCTAGGCGATCGCTTGCGTCACAATCAATACCAATTGAATTAAAATAATAATTGTTAACTTTTATACCGTAATTCCCCAACTAATAGGCAGAGTCAGGAAACCAAAAGGCTGTGCTAAAATCACCATAACAAGGGCAAGCAGCAGGTGGATGGAAATAAGTCATGTTTGAACGCTTCACAGAAAAGGCAATAAAAGTAATTATGTTAGCCCAAGAGGAAGCACGCCGCTTGGGTCATAATTTCGTAGGCACAGAACAAATCCTCTTAGGTTTAATCGGAGAGGGAACTGGAGTCGCTGCCAAAGTTCTCAAGTCGATGGGAGTTAATCTTAAAGATGCTCGGATCGAAGTTGAGAAAATTATCGGGCGCGGTTCTGGTTTTGTCGCCGTGGAAATTCCTTTTACCCCCAGAGCTAAAAGAGTTCTGGAATTATCTTTAGAAGAGGCACGCCAATTAGGTCATAACTATATTGGTACAGAACATCTTCTTTTAGGATTAATTAGAGAAGGGGAAGGAGTTGCCGCGCGAGTCCTCGAAAACCTAGGCGTAGACTTGTCGAAAGTCCGCACTCAAGTAATCAGAATGTTAGGAGAAACTGCCGAAGTGGCTGCTGGTTCTGGTGGCACACCAGGCAGAAACAAAACTCCTACCCTCGATGAATTTGGCTCAAATCTGACTCAAATGGCAGGAGAAGGCAAACTCGATCCTGTTGTGGGTAGACAAAAAGAAATTGAGCGCGTAATTCAAATTCTGGGTCGTCGTACCAAAAACAATCCCGTTCTGATTGGTGAACCTGGGGTAGGTAAAACAGCGATCGCCGAGGGACTGGCACAACGCATCGCCAATAGAGATATCCCCGATATTTTGGAAGACAAACGAGTTGTTACTCTAGATATTGGTTTATTGGTAGCTGGTACAAAGTACCGTGGTGAATTTGAGGAACGCCTCAAGAAAATCATGGACGAAATTCGTCAGGCTGGAAACGTAATTCTAGTGATTGATGAGGTTCATACTTTGATTGGTGCTGGTGCAGCAGAAGGCGCGATTGATGCTGCAAATATCCTTAAGCCAGCTTTGGCGAGGGGAGAACTACAGTGTATTGGTGCTACCACCCTCGATGAATATCGTAAGCATATCGAACGAGATGCTGCTTTAGAACGTCGTTTTCAACCCGTACAGGTTGGTGAACCCACGGTAGATGAAACTATCGAAATCCTTTATGGTTTGCGCGAGCGTTATGAGCAACACCATAAATTAAAAATATTAGATGAAGCATTAGTAGCAGCAGCCAAGCTGTCAGATCGCTATATTAGCGATCGCTTTTTACCAGATAAGGCGATCGATTTAATTGATGAAGCTGGTTCTCGCGTCCGCTTGATTAATTCTCAGCTTCCTCCAGCAGCCAAAGAGCTAGATAAGGAACTGCGCGAGATTCTTAAGCAAAAAGACGACGCGGTAAGATCCCAAGACTTCGATCAGGCAGGAGAACTGCGCGATCGCGAAATGGAAATTAAAGAGCAAATTCGCAATATTGCTTCAACCAAGAAAAACGAAGAAGATGGCACAGAGGAGTCTCCCTTTGTCGATGAAGAGGAAATCGCTCACATTGTCGCCTCTTGGACAGGAGTTCCAGTTAACAAAATTACTGAATCTGAGTCCGAAAAACTAATGCACATGGAGGACACCCTTCATCAGCGCATTATCGGGCAGGAAGATGCGGTTAAAGCTACCTCTCGCGCCATTAGAAGAGCTAGAGTTGGTCTAAAAAATCCTAACCGTCCTATTGCCAGCTTTATCTTCTCAGGTCCGACTGGGGTGGGTAAAACCGAATTAACCAAAGCTTTAGCAACTTACTTCTTTGGTTCGGAAGACGCGATGATTCGCCTTGATATGTCTGAATACATGGAACGCCATACAGTTTCTAAACTGATTGGTTCGCCTCCAGGATATGTCGGCTACAACGAAGGTGGACAGCTAACTGAAGCAGTTCGTCGTCGCCCTTATACAGTTGTGTTATTCGATGAGATTGAGAAGGCACACCCCGATATCTTCAATATGCTCTTGCAGATACTTGAGGATGGTCGCCTAACTGATGCCAAAGGTAGAACAGTAGATTTCAAAAATACTCTGCTAATTTTGACCTCTAACATTGGTTCTAAGGTGATTGAAAAAGGTGGTGGCGGTCTTGGTTTTGAGTTCGCTGACGACCAAGCAGAATCTCAATATAACCGTATACGTTCTTTGGTTAATGAAGAGCTAAAAAGCTACTTCCGTCCTGAGTTCCTCAATCGTCTTGATGAAATTATTGTCTTCCGTCAGTTAAACAAAGACGAAGTCAAAGAAATCAGCGAACTCTTACTCAAAGAAGTGTTCCAACGCTTAAATGAAAAAGATATTACTCTAGAAGTTACCGACAAATTTAAAGATCGACTTGTAGATGAAGGTTACAATCCTTCCTACGGTGCGCGTCCTTTACGTCGAGCAATTATGCGTCTTCTAGAAGATGTTTTAGCTGAAGAAATACTTACTGGTCGTTTGAGCGAGGGAGATACTGCAACGGTAGATATCGACGAAGAAAACAAGGTAGCAATCATACCGCAAAAAGAGAAGATTGAATTACTTCCCTCTTCGTAAGCGATAAATAATCGTTAAATTAGTTTAATAGTTTAAAAAGGTAGAGATGTAAAAGTTTTTACCTTTTTTATTACTTATTAACTGACCTGGGGCGCATTTAATCTGACTGCTATGACGGGGTGACGGGGTGAAGATTTGCTGGTAAACCGAAGGTTCTCCAAGTCCCCAAGTCCCCAAGTCTTACAGATCGATGAGTGTCTAACATCAGTTATTAATCCCCTACCCCTGCAAAATCAACCAATAAAGATAGCTTTTGCCGAAGAGTTTCCAGTCCCAGGCGATCGCTGGCAGAGATAAATAAAGCCAAGGGAAATTCATCTTGTGCCTTAGCTAAAGCCTCACTATCTACCTGATCTAACTTGTTAAATACTAGTAATATTGGACCTGGTGCGATCGCCATTTGCCCTAAAATTTCCATCACTGAACGAATTTGATTTTCCCAGGTAGGATGAGATAAATCCACAACATGAATCAAAGCATCGGCTTCGGTGACTTCTTCAAGGGTGGCGCGGAAAGCATCTACCAGTGGCGGTGGTAGCTGTTGAATAAAGCCCACTGTATCAGTCAAGAGCATATTTCTTGGTTCACCCGTATCGGCATCGGGAATAGATAAGCGGCGGGTAGTAGGATCGAGGGTGGCAAATAGCTGATTGGCTACATACACTTCAGAGTTAGTTAAAGCATTTATTAATGTGGATTTACCCGCATTAGTATAACCGACGATCGCAATACTAGGAACATCTTGTTTTTGACGTTGTTTTCGCATCCGCGAACGATGAGCCTGTAATTCATTTACTTCTCCCTGCAAACGGGCAATTCGCTTTTGAATACTTCGTCTTTCGGTTTCTAACTTGGTTTCCCCAGGACCTCTTGTCCCAATACCGCCACCAAGACGAGACATTGCCTGTCCCCTCCCCACAAGGCGGGGTAACATATACTCCAGTTGCGCCAACTCTACCTGTAGCTTACCTGCACGGGATTGAGCGCGTTGAGCAAAGATATCGAGAATAATTTCGGTGCGATCGACTACCCGTATGCCAAATTGAGCCTCTAAATTGCGAATTTGAGCAGGGGAGAGGGAACGATCGAATGCCACTAAGTTTGCCCCAAGGGTTTGCACCCGCAGGGCAATTTCCTGTACCTTACCTTCCCCGACTAAAGTTTGAGGATGGGGGCGCGATCGCTTTTGACGAACTGTTTCTAAGACTTCTCCTCCTGCGGTGTCCACCAGTCCTACAAGCTCATTTAAGCGATCTTCAAATTCTTGATCGGAAGTTTTGTCTACCTGCAAACCAACCATAACGACGCGATCGTGGTTGATATCTACCTGCTGTGTCACATATTCCCGTTCAAATTCTGCCTCTAAGCCTTCGACTAAATCTAGAAAGTCCTGTCCACTTAGAGCATCTAAATTCATCGGCTTAGATACCGACCAATACTCTTGTTCTGCTTGATTTATTGCCGATTGAGGCAACAAATGAGCCAGATAAGTATCTTGAATATAGCCAGTTGCCCCTCCACCTCTCTTTAATTTACCTGCACCAGTTAAAGTCAATACAGCCAGGGCATCTAACCGTTGACATACCATTGCCGTCAGGCTAGATTCTTTGGGTGGCTCTGCCTTCAGTTTAGTGACAACACAGCGAATTCCTGAAAGACGCTTGGCACCATAACGAGGCAATTCTAGAGGCGGAATTTGTGTCTGATGGGCATTGCCTACGCCGACCCTGATTACCTGTCCACGACGATTAAAATAGGTACAGACTGGTTGATTGATGTCTGTGCTAATGGCAGCCAACCTTTGAGCAAACTCGGTCGTTACAATAGTATCCCCAGGCAACTTCTGATGATAAAGTTTTTTTAGCTGCTTGAGTTGACTTGATTTTAATCCTTTATATTTACCGTATATAGTGTCGATATACCTTATCCCAATGGTTAAGAAATGTTTTTCAAGATACTATATCTTAACGATTTTGTCCTCTATCTGTTTTAGTTGCTGGTTGGCAAGTCACAACTTGTAACCTATTATTTTTCTTTTAGTTTAGTCATGGTAAAAATTGTCAGTCGTCAATCATTAGGTAAACAAACCGTATACGATCTTGGTGTAGCTCAAGATCATAATTTTTTGCTTGCCAATGGCATGGTGGCATCTAATTGCTTCAACAAATCCCATTCCACTGCTTACGCCTATGTGACTTATCAAACTGCCTACCTCAAAGCTAACTATCCCGTAGAGTATATGTCGGCTTTGCTTACTGCTAGTAGTAGTAATCAGGAGAAAGTTGAAAAATATCGGGAAAATTCCCAGAAAATGGGAATCAAGATTTTACCTTCCGATATTAATCGTTCAGAAGAAGACTTTACTCCTCTAGACGACAATCATATTCTTTTTGGTTTGTCGGCAGTTAAAAATTTAGGACAGGGTGCGATCGAGAATATTCTGATGGCAAGGAGTGCAGGCGGTGAGTTCAAATCCTTAGCAGATTTTTGTGAGAGAGTGGAATTACGTACTGTCAATCGTCGAGCTTTAGAAACTCTAATTTACTGTGGTGCTTTTGATTTAGTACAGTCTAATCGTCGGCAGTTGATTAATGATATTGATGTATTGACATCCTGGGCGCAAAAACGTCATAAAGAAAAAGCTAGTGGTCAACTTAATCTGTTTGACATGATGAATAGAGGTGGTGAGACAAAGTCTCAAGCTGCTTTTGAACAAGCACCTAGCACTTCTAAAGTCGAAGATTATCCCCTACAGGAAAAATTACGTTTAGAAAAAGAATATATTGGTTTTTATATTAGCGATCATCCCCTCCAGACAGTTTACCAAGCAGCACAAATTTTATCTCCGATCAGTCTAAGTGAATTATCAGAGCAAAAAGCTAGAGAAAAAGTTAGTGCGGTGGTGATGTTAAATTCTGTCCGCAAAATTACAACTAAAAAAGGCGATCGCATGGCTTTTGTGCAGATGGAAGACATTACAGGGGAAGCAGAGGGAACAATTTTTCCAAGTACTTACCAGGATTTAGAATCCTTATTAGCAGAAGGTAAGCAATTAATTGTTTGGGGTAAAGCACAACAGCGAAATGATAAATATCAGCTAATTATTGATGATGCTGAAGAAATAGAACAAGTTAGAATGATTATGTTAGAAATTACTCCAGAACAAGCTTTAGATCGGGTAAAAAGTAATTATTTAAAAAGAATTTTAGAACAACATACTCAAGCACAAAACAAATTTAAAATCCCTGTAATTGCTGCGATCGGTCAAGGAGAACAGAGACAGTTTATTCGCTTTGGACAAAAATTTTGGGTGCAAAATGAATCCCAAGCTATGACATCTTTACAAGAAGCAGGATTCAAAGTTCATTGTACTAACTTGGTTCCTCATTAATTCTACTTAAAATTTTAATAGCTACATAGTTTTACCGATGACGTTTTCTAAGTAAATTAAGTTCACTTTTGAAAGAGCAAATATTCTTGCCGATCATTTTTTTTAGACTAGAATATAGAAAATAAGTAAATAAAAGAGTCTCATAATCCTGCATTTGAATATTTGTTTCGCCAAATATAAGCATATTATTTTATTTTTCCCTAACTAACAGATATTTATGCTTAAAAATATCTTTAATGCTGTCTTACTCGAATATCAATGTTAGATATAAAAGCATATAGTTCAACCACATGGCTGATAAAAAACCTAAACTTACTTTAGTCAAGTTAAATAAAGCCGATTTAGCAAAAGGCAAACACGTTTTAATTGTAGAGTCTCCAGAATCGAGAAGGGCTGTCTCTCTCAACGTCAATGTGTTTTCTGTAGGTCGTCACCCCCACAACGATCTAGTAATTAACGATGCCTTAGCATCGAGACATCATGCTACTGTGGCTTGGATGAGATATTCAGAAGGAGGAGACAAAAGCGACTACTCATACTGGATTATTGACGGCAAAGGCAAAAGACAAAGAAGCCGTAACGGTATTTTGATCAATGGCACCAAGAAATCTTTACACCGACTAGTTTCTGGAGACATTATTCATATTGGTAGCAGCATCAAAATTGCCTATAGCTATATTACATATTCTACAGATAGCAGCCAATTTTTACGCTATTGTGATGAAGAAAAAGCAGCTTATAAACCGATTAATTCCATTGATAAATCATCCAAAGAAACGGTAATTATCGAAGACACTATTATGAAAGAATAGACGTGGCTGATTCGTTTTTATTAATCGGATTTAGTATTAGTTAGTATCTGGTGAATTAAAATTATTATCAGGTTGATGATTGTCAAAGAGTTTGACAATCAGTAAGCAATTTTCTTTTTCTGTGCGATAGTAATCTAGGCGATCGCAAATTTTGTTCATAATAGAGATTCCACGACCACTTCCAAGCCAATCATTATTTTTTTGGGCATTTTCGGCAATAAAATTATGCAGATCAAAAGCAGAACCATAATCCCATATTTTAATTTTTATATTTGTTTGACTGAGAAATACTTCAATTTTAATCGGGACATCTGGGGGTAAGTTTTTGTGAGCGTGTCGCACTGCATTAGTGAATCCTTCAGCTAAAGCTAATCTACACTGTAGCCAATCTCGAAGGGCAATAAAATCCTGATAGATTTGATTAAATTCAGTTAACACTTTATCAAGTGATTGTAAATTGCTAGGGACTTTGATTTTAACAGTTCGTAAGACTTTCAACGCGTTATATGCCCCGTTCAAACATAACAGGCAAAAATATGGCAATAGTATTTGTTTTATGATGACTATTTAACTTGAGTTCGGGATACGCTAAAAGCCTTACTCTTTGGTTGGCTGAAAATACTATTACTATTCTTTAGTAAAATCACCGTCAAAATTGTTTTAACCCAACTAACCTTATCTACATGAACATACGATAATTAATGGTAGTTTAATCCTCATATCCCTTGTATTCTCTCTTTGTTTTGGTATCCTCAAAATTAATTGTAGAAATATGGATGATTCTTGGTTAATAGTTCTAGTTTAACAAGACAACTTGATGTTTTGCTTAGAGATAAATTCATCGGCTTTTAACAAGTAGCCACATGAGACGTGTGGTGGCATCGCCATCAGAGGTGAGACCCACAGCTTGCAAGGCAAGCAAAGTCCTGCGGAGCAGGATCAAAGGCGCACTTCCGCATGTATGCTCACCTAGCAAGGCAAAAGCTTTAGCTAAATGTACGCGCATCAAGATGGCGATCGCCTTTTTGCCAAAAATTTGACGCTCAAATCGCTCTTTTATCCTCTATAGTTGAATACACTACACCGTTTAATTCACCACTAAGTTTCTGTTTAAAGCGCCATAGCTTAAACTTAAGACACACCCTCGGGTGATTTCCTAGCTAATGGAAATAAAGCTTCTTTGAGGCAGGAGCGTCACAGTTAACATAAGCCCTAAAAGTTTTACTGCTTTATAGCTTAGTAGGCAATGACTGCCATTACCTTCGGTCATCAGATAAGAAAACTATCAATTTACTATGGCTCAAATTCTGATTATTGACGATGATTTTACAACTCAACTACTTTTAGAGAGAACTCTTAGTATGCAGGGTTATGATATCACTTTGGCAAGTGATGGTGAAGAAGGACTAATCAAAGCCAAAACAATTCGTCCTGCCCTAATTATTTGTGATTGGATTATGCCTCGCAAAAACGGTTTAGAGGTGTGTATTCAAATAAAATCTACTCCTGAATTGTCCACTACCTTTTTTATTCTGTTGACATCTTTAGATTCAGTAGAAGATCGAGTTAAAGGTTTGGATGCCGGGGCAGATGATTTTTTATGTAAGCCAATCGAGATGAATGAGCTAAAAGCCAGAGTCAGAGCAGGATTACGCCTACATCAACTAAGCAAAGATCTCCAAGTTCAAAAACAGTTACTAGAAGCTGAATTAGCTGAAGCAGCAGAATATGTTAGTACTATATTACCAGAGCCTCTCCATCATCCGTCCTTAAGCATTGATGTTTGCTTTATTCCTTCACGACAACTAGGAGGAGATAGCTTTGATTATTTTTGGTTGGACGATCGCCATTTGGTCTTTTATCTTTTAGACGTTTCAGGACATGGCCTAAGAGCTTCTTTGCCTTCTTTGGCGGTAGTTAATCTACTAAGATCGCGTGGATTGAGCAACGTAGATTATTATCAACCAGACTCAGTGTTAAAGGGATTGAACCAGGCTTTTCAGATGAGCGATCGCAACGATAAGTATTTTACTATCTGGTATGGTGTTTACGATCGGCAAAACCGTAGTTTAACTTACTCTAGTGCTGGGCATCCCCCTGCAATTCTACTAACGCCCACCTTGAATGCTACAGAGCAGCGTCTCAAAACTCCAGGAGTACCTGTGGGGATGTTTCCTAATATTCAGTATATAAATGCTTCTTGCGAAATTGCGGCACATTCTAGCTTGTACATATTTAGCGATGGAATTTATGAAGTTGAACAACAGCTTAATTCTCATTGGGGTTTAGATCGATTAATCAATTTATTAAAAAAATATCAGCAGACACCCGAACGAGATTTAAAACGTTTACTACAGTACGTTAGGAGTTGGCATCCTAATTTTCAATTTGAAGATGATTTATCCATTTTACAAATAGATTTTTCTTAAATCACTAATTAATTTAATTGGAACAAGCAAAGTTACTGTAACTTTCTTCAGAAACTTTACCAAGACAAAGTGCAACTTTATCAGTGTATACGCCGTCATATTTTTTGCAAGGCGGTCACTTATAGCACTTGTTTTTCCTAAATTAATTGTTGTTTAATAATGTCCCAGCCATTTTTTAGCTTTTCTAATCGTTTTTATCGCCGTTTAGCCTCTGGTGCAATTACTTTTATAGTCACCGTCGGTATTGGCTTGGGAAATGTTCAACCCAGCTATGCTATTTCCTGGTTAGAGTTAATGATTCGTGGAGTGCAAATAGTTCAGATATCAAAGATTTCTAATGCCCAAGAAGTAGAGCTAGGTAAAGGTATTAATCAAGAGCTAATTAGTTCTGGTCAAGCCAAATTATACCGCAACTCCTCAATTAACAACTATATAAATGAGATTGGACAGCGACTGGCTAAAACTAGCCAACGTCCAGATATTCCCTATACTTTCCAAGTAGTTGATGATAACAGTATCAATGCTTTTGCGACTATGGGTGGCTATATATATATTAACAAAGGCGCGATCGCAGCAGCGGATAATGAGGCAGAATTAGCCAGCGTTATTGGTCATGAAATTGGTCATATTGCTGCTCGCCACGGTATTGAACAAATGCGAGATCGGTCAATTTCTCAAGGGTTACTTTCCGCAGCAGGAGTAGACCGCAACAATGCGATTCAAATTGGGGTAGAATTAGCTGTCAGTCGTCCTAATAGTCGTGCTGACGAACTAGAAGCCGATCGCCTTGGCTTAAATAATATAATTAAAGCTAACTACGCTCCCGCAGGTATGCTAGGCTTTATGCAAAAATTATTAAACAAAGGTGGCTCTGCTCCTGGTTTTTTGAGTACTCATCCTGCTACTTCAGAACGTATTAAAATTTTGCAGCAGAACATCAATCCTCAAACTGCCAATGTCGGCAATGGTTTGGACAATCAAGCTTATAAAAATCGTATTCGATCGCTGTAAGTTAATTGAGATAAACTCATCACTTAGTGCTGAATGATAGATCGATGGTTACAAGTTTTAGAGAAAAATAGAGCGATCGCCATAATTCGCTGTCCTGAAATAAGCCTCGCCTACAAAATGGCAGTAGCAGTAGCAGCAGGAGGAATGAACCTAATTGAAATTACCTGGAATAGCCAGTCAAACAGCAAAGCTGACCAAAGTTCTGAAGATTTGATTACCCAGTTACGATCTGAATTACCCCACTGTACTATCGGTGCTGGAACAATTCTCAACTCAAAGCAATTACAGGCTGCGGTCAACGCTGGAGCGCAATTTGCTTTCTCTCCTTATTTTAGTCAAGAGTTGCTTGATGTTTCTCAATCTCTCTATCAAATACCCTTTGTACCTGGAGTTTTTTCGCCAACGGAAATAGTCAACGCTTGGCAAAGTGGTGCAAAAGTGGTTAAAGTTTTTCCGATCAAATCCCTTGGTGGTGCAGAGTATATCAAATGTCTGCAAGGTCCATTGAGTCAAATTCCTTTAATTCCTACTGGCGGCATAACTCTAGAAAATGCTTCAAGAATGATTGAAGTAGGAGCGATCGCCGTGGGGATTTCTAGTAATCTTTTTCCCACCCAGGCGATCATCAATCAAGACTGGTCAAGTATTTCTCTCAGGACTAAATATTTACTTGATAAATTACAGGGTATAAAAAAATAAATCTGCTTATCTAGACAACTAAAAAAGCAGTTATGAAAAAATCTCATCTAAAATTTTTTTAAAGATCGCCACCACGCAATGCTAATAGAAATATAACTACAGGTCCAGAGATCACAATCAAAGCTAGACAAAGCAGTTGAAAGATTACAGTAAAGTTGATATTACCAAAAACACTAAAAAGGTTGGTTACAAAGTCCATGTTTACTCCTAAAAGTTTATCAAAACCAGATCTATAAAAGTGGCTAAATCTTGTAAGCCATCATCTATAATACCTGGGAATTATCTACTATTTATGAGTAACGATACAAAAATACATAAACTTTTGTTGCGCTGTAAAAACATTAAAATCACGCTGGTTAAAATGCAATTTGATTTAGATTAGCTTTTATAGGCAGCACCTAAATATAATTCTCCTACCCTGGGATTATTTAGTAAATCTTCTCCTGTTCCTTCAAAACGCTCTTTACCATTTTCTAGAACATAGCCTCTATTTGCCATCGCCAAAGCTTTTTTCGCATTTTGTTCCACCAATACAATAGCTGTACCCGTTTGATTGATGGCTTTTACCTGTTCTAGCACCGAGTTAACCAAAATCGGAGATAAAGCTATCGAAGTTTTTAAAACCATAAGCTTTACGCTTTATTAATTTTAATTTGTTATAAACACCTTCAACTATTCCCTGAGTAGTTCGATTTTTAAAGTAACCAATAATTTCACCAAGCCATCTAATTTATAGTCGCAGAACTATTGGGAAAATCTGAAGCAGCATTTCGTAACCAATCACTTAAATTTAATAATCCTATTAACTCGGATCTTTTTTATCTTGGTCGATTTTTAGCGATCGCAAACTATTTAGCATGATGAAATCGGAAGAACCAAAATTATTTTCGCTTTTATTACTTTGTTTGAGAATAATAAGAGATGTAATAATAATTATAGCATTATCAAAAATACACTGAAAAATAAGGCTCTAGGTATAAGAAGAAAGCCAGCTATACTTAATAGCATTCCAGATAAGAAAATGAAAAGTATTTTATTATTAATTAAATCTTTGGCATCTATTTGGCTAATTATAATCAGTAAAGGTAAAATCATTTGTACATCGTAATAAGAATATCTACCTACTGGAATAAAAAAGTCGCCAATCAAACATATTAAAGTTCCTAACAAAAATAGATGACTAATATTGTTGCTTCTTAAAGAATACGCCTAGTGTGAATTAGGAAAAAAGGAGGAAAAGACAGAAGATGAAAGTTATCAAGCTGTCCATCTAAATATCTTTCCTCATGAATAGCATAGACTTTGAAAGCCTATTAGTCATAGTTTTTGTCCTTGTAGATGA
>JBBSPC010000101.1:0-19060 GCA_038259125.1 Chroococcales cyanobacterium
GATCTGGTTAATCAAACCAAATCTTATGATCGCCGTCACCTACAGCTAATTCAATTAATTAAGGATTATCAGCATTCATCAGCATATTTCCAATTAAAAGCCATTATGGCAATTATCGATCCTCAAGCAGTTAACAATATTATTTCAGCAAATGCTGCTATGACCAATGAGGAATCGAATCATAATAATTCAATCAATACTAGTATTATCAATACTTATTTGCCTCGGTACACCTATTTATATAACTATTTTTTACCTCAAGAATTTGAGCTTAATTACCTAAGAAAATATCTTCAGGCTTTACAAGAAAATCGTCAAAAAAACTTTGAAATTCAGCTTTCAAAACATATTATCTATCGCTTTCGGCTCCAACAGGTTGCTAAAATGAAGCTGTTGTCCAAAGGAGCAGGCAAAATTATTACCAAAGTTAATAACCCAAGCCTACTGTCAGAACCTGCTTTTAGAATTGCTTTGCAACAGTATTTAGGAGTCGATCATGGCGGTACAATTTTACAGCGATCGCAACGTTTTGTAATTGATAATAATTCTCGCAGTTCTTTTCAGGTCTTCAAACAAGATTTACATCGCTTTTTAACTAATAATATTAAACCTCGAAATAGTAACTATAATTTTTCTCAAGAACTCAAGCAAAAACTAGATGATGCTTTTTTTCAATCCGATCGTAAACCATTAAACGATACTTTGATTTTGCAAACTTGCCGTCAGCTATATAGCTTTTTAATTACCGATACTCATTCGGCAACAGATCCAAATAAGTTGGCTAATCTAATTGTTAATTTAGGCACTGCTCAGGTGATGATAATTTTAATTAAAATAGTCTTAATCTGTCCCGAATCCAAATCTGATTTAGAGAAAAAAATTGCCTTAATTGCTAGCTATTACCAGTTGAATGCTATTCAAGAAATACCCTGGTTATTTAAAACTTTAGAACACCTTCTCGTGGCTTTTAGCATTTATTTTGGCAAGATTGATGTTTCAATTGCCAAGTCAGTAGTCGCTGAGTAAGTAGGCGAAAGTAACTATCTTTTGGGCTTCAATTCTTTAGTCTAATTGTGTTTTAGCTATTATCATGGGTTTTTAAGCGATCGCCAAATTCTGCATAACCCATAATTACTATAACCTCTGGCTCAGTGGCTATAATTATTTCGCGATCGCTCAACTGCACATTTTTTGTGGCTAATTCTAAATGTCGATCTAATTGACAACCTTGTTGGTGATTAGCATTCAAAATCTGAAGGTCAATTCTCTGCCTTGCGCTTGAGCGTTTTTCGCGTTCATTTACAGCAGGTTGAGGAATTTGATGATTAACAGAAATGGGTGTGTGTTGATAAGTTGAAGTCTTCATTTTGGTTATTGTTTAACTGCTTTAAGGGCAATTAAATTTATCTATAATCGTCACCGTTTCAATGTAGGAAGAGTTTATGACCAGGGTGTGTCAAAGCCTTGTCATTGTCGTGAAGGTATTTTAGACATCAATCAATAAAAATATTATCTGGCTGTCGTCAAACGGTTATCTTTTTGACACACAAAAGACAAACGGAAATTTAAAAATATTAATATACAAATAAAATTCAAGCTTGAAACTATGCCAACCTATCCTAAATATGATTCTAATAGTAATGTAGTAATTGGTTCTTCATCTCATCGTCGCCGTATACCTAAAAAATCTGTCGCTGCCTTAGCTTTAGTTTTGTTAGGTGCAGGACTCGGTGTAGGGGGAGACTATTTATTTGCCCACAATAGTATGGTTTCAGGGACGACCGCAGCTGCGGAATCTAATCCATCTACAAAAGCTAATAACCAGGCTACTACTCCTTCGCCAGCAGTTCAAGGTTCAGGTTCAGTATACAATCCGGTTGCGAGGATCGCGCAACAAGTAGGACCAGCTGTAGTGCGGATTGATTCTACTCGTACGGTCAATAATCCTAATGCCCAAATGTTTAATGACCCTTTTTTCCGTAACTTTTTTGGTTCGCAAATGCCCCAAATGCCCGATAAAGAAGTTCAGAGGGGATTAGGGTCTGGTTTTATCATTAATAAAGACGGCACAATTTTGACTAACGCTCATGTTGTCGATGGGGCAGAAAAAGTCACCGTCACTTTAAAAGATGGTCGTACTTTTCAAGGTAAAGTAATGGGCAGAGATCCCGTTACCGATGTAGCAGTAGTAAAAGTTGATGCCACAAATTTACCTGTAGTAAAAATTGGTGACAGTAAGACTCTACAACCAGGAGAAACGGCGATCGCCATTGGTAATCCTTTAGGATTAGATAACACCGTCACCGAAGGTATTGTCAGTGCTACAGGTCGCTCTTCAGGACAAGTAGGTATTCCCGATAAACGAGTCAATTTTATTCAAACTGATGCTGCGATCAATCCTGGCAATTCTGGTGGTCCTTTGCTAAATCAAAATGGCGAAGTAATTGGCATTAATACCGCTATTATCCAAGGCGCTCAGGGACTTGGTTTTGCCATTCCTATCGATACTGCTCAAAGGATTTCCAACCAGTTGATTGCTTCTGGAAAGGTAGAACATCCTTTCTTGGGTATCCAAATGGTTACTCTAACCCCAGAAGTCAAACAAGAAATAAACTCCAATCCCAATAGTGGTTTGAGTGTTTATGATAATAGCGGGGTTTTGGTTATGAAAGTAGTACCAGACTCTCCTGCGGCTAAAGCTGGCTTGAGGGCAGGAGATGTCATCGAAAAAGTCAACGGACAAGCAGTTAAAGATGCTGACGCTTTGCAACAATCAGTGGAAAGCAGCCAAGTGGGTAAAAACCTCCAGCTTGATTTAAAACGTAACGGACAACAGATGAATGTAGCAGTTAAAGCAGGGGCATATCCCACTGCTCAAGCTGATACAGAAAATCAAACGCCATAAGGTTATGAGCCATAAAATTGACTTCAAATCTACTTTTGTAGATAGACGTAATTTGGTCGCACTTTAGATACAACAGAGATACGCATAATTTCTAATCTTGATATTATCGGCGTAATGTACCACGATCAGTCAGAGATTACTCCGTCCGTTTAGGGCGGAGTAATCTCTGACTGTTGGTCAACTTGGTAGCCACCCAGAGCGGCTCAAAAAGCAAAAGGAGAACTTCTTAAATGATTAGACTTAAATTTGTCGCAATAACAGCAGTAGCAATATTTTTGGTAACGTTCGGTGGAACAGTCTTAGCACAGCAAGCCCCCGCCAAAGTGCAGCCAATGCAGCAGACCTCAGAACAGATAGCGCAAATGCCCGCGTCAGAACAGCTTACTAAGACTAGCACATCTTCTTTGAGCAATTCCGAGAAGGATTTTTTGACTAAATCTGCTCAAGACAGCCTCTATGAATTCACTTCTGCTCAATTAGCTGTCCAAAAAGCTCAGAATCCTAACGTTGCGATGTACGGTTTACGCTTAATGAACGACCACGCAGAATATAATACGCAGCTAATGGAACTCGCTCGTCAAAAAGGAATAATTGTACCTGTTGAGTTAGATAGCCAGAACCAATCTAAATTAGAGCAGCTAATGCAGCTTCAAAGCAGCGAATTTGATCGACAGTACATCAGTGAATCAGCCAAAGCAAACGCTAGTGATGTAAAAGATTTGCAGAGCCAAGCTACATCTGTTCAAGATTCAGACCTGCAAGCTTTTATCGAGCAGTTTTTACCAGTGCAGCAAATGCATTCACAACTATCTATGGCACTTGAGAATGGCACTAGCTACAGCAAATATATGATGGACAATATGAATGCTAATAATTCTTGACAACGTTTGGCATCTACTTGTCAAGAAAATATCAACAATTTAAAAGCCAAGCCAGGAAATTAATTTCCTGGCTTGGCTAAGTCTATTTTGAATACAGAATATTTCCTCAATTGGTTGTCGAAGTATTTTTGGCTTGAGGGTTGGCAATATATCTAAAATCTGGCTCTTGATTCCAAGAACCGCGTTGTTCAACCTCTACGGTTGAGCCGTCGGCTGGAGTAGAAGTAGATAGGTTGTAATAAAGATCTACTGTCTCATCAGGCTGAACGTTGCCAAAGAAGGGATCGGTAAGCTTGCCTAAATCATTTAGTGCATTCATGAACATCTGCGTATGAGAAATCTCGCGAGTCAGCAAATGTACTAGGGTTTTTTTAGTTCCTTCATCTGGTGCTATTTTAATTAACGCCTCATAAGTTTGACGCGCTCCTGCTTCTGCACCAATATTGGCACGTAGATCGCGCACCACATCACCACCTTCATTGAGATAGGTTGCTGTCCAAGCACTACCCTGACTGTCGAGAAAATGGGGTCCCATTCCCCGCACGGCAAACAAAGTGCTTTTGTATGCTTCGGTCTGATCTACATTTTTAGTGTGAGCTTCAATCATTTTGCCTACCATTTCCAAGTGACCGAACTCTTCAACCGCAATGTCTTGGAGCATATCTTTAATCCCTGGATTTTCAACATGGAATGACTGCACCCAATATTGCAAGGCAGCAGATAGTTCTCCAGTCGCACCACCAAACTGCTCTAGTAACAGTTGAGCAAAGCGAGGATTTGCTTCTTTAATATCGACATTGTGAATGGTTTCTTTTTTGTGAAAAAACATTAGTCTGTCTCTCTTGTAGGTTAATTGTTTAAAGTGTATTTAGGGTAAGTTTCGATAACAAATTTTCCTCCGCCTTTTTTTGAAAGAGTTTTTTACCTAAAGTCAACTTATGAACTAATGTTAATCCGCAGAATTTGATAGCTACACTATCTTCGGATAGAGCTTTTTATAAGCTCATAAATACTCGATAAACTGATGTATTTTTTGTTTTTTTTTGTTATAATCGTGGCGTTTTTTGGTAGATATTACAATGTAGCATTGATCGCATTTTTGAGATTATAGATTGTCAAAAATATTAGATTAAAAATATTATTTTAAAATGATATTGAAAAGCAATAAAGCGATTGATATATAGTAAGTGAAAATTAAATATCAGCTTGGTTTATTGTTTGCTTGAGATAATAGCTCTTCAATTTTTTTCAGGCGATCGCGAAGCTAGCCGAAGGCATCGCTTAACTCTCTGTGTCGATCTTGGTTTCATCTTTGACTAAACTATTTTTTGACTGATGAGGGTGGAGGTTTTGATAATGAGGGTTTTGGAGAATTTGACTGTGAGGTAAATTCATCGAGCAGCTTCATTATTATAACCGCAGCAGGAATAGCAAAGATCACACCAATAATACCTAATAATTCACCCATAATTAAGATTGCCATAATGACGGCAATTGGATGCAGATTTACTTGATGCCCCATAACCAGAGGTTGAATAACATGAGCATCAATTTGGTTGAGGATTAAAAATAAAACTATTACTAAAATTAACTTTACTGGTGAAATAGTTAAAGCAACCAGGGCAGGTAAAAAGCCTCCTGCAAAGCTACCAATATAAGGAATTACCTCCAGCAAACCAGCAATAATACCAAAGGATAGAGCCAAGGGAATGCCTAGAATCCAAAGTCCTATTACCGTACCAACACCGAGAAACAGCATTGCCCATAGTGTACCAGTCATCCAGCCTTGAAGCCCTGATGTGATATTTTTCAGGATGCGCTTTGTTCGCTGATGATGACGGCGTGGTGTAAATCTTAACAGTCCGTTAATCAGAAATTTAGGATCATTGGTAATGTAGAGAGCCAAAACAACTGTAGCAAAAACCTCAATGGTAATCCCAAAAGCTTGTGCCAACATCTGGGGTAATGATCCGATAACACCATCGATAAAATTCTTTAATTTACTAATTTGCTGAGAGATATCGGGAACAAGTTGATATTGCTCGTGGAGATTGTGAGACTCTGAGGTTAAATTATTGATGTATTGTGGTAGTTGTGAAGATAGTTTTCCTACCTGATCTAAAAGACTAGGGACAATAACGAGGGGGAACATTATGGTTAAACCAATGATGGCAACGGATAGAATTAGAACTGCTAACCAAGGCTTTTTTACCAATTTTTCTAGCTGATGCAGTAGGGTTTGAAAAATTAGCGATAATAAAATTGCGATCGCAATAAGCTCTAAAACTGAACGAAGTTGATAGAGGATGAGGAAAGATAATAACAGTAAAACAGCAAACGGCGCACCTCGAGTAAGCCTATCTATCAAAGAAAGAGATTGTTTTCTAGTCATCGGTCGATCTCTGGCACTGGTATTGAAGTTGGGAATGTTATTACTTCAATGTTATTACCTCAATGTTATACCAATTCTCGAATATAGCAAGAGACTAGGGTTGCTTCAGGGTGTAGGATGTGGGGTGTGGGGTCTAGGATAAATATAGGGTTACGAGTTTTGGCGTTGGTAATTCAGGGTATGATTTTCAGGAAAAGCGATCGCTAATCAAATGAGTAAAAGGAATTGTTGCTGCGATCGCTAGGCTATCCATAAACTTGTAATTCACCATTTAAAGAAGTAACTTTCCATTGAGTTTGTTTGTCTTCCCGCCAAAAGCGCAATGCAACTGTAGCTTCTCCTACACTTAGATTTGTCAGTTCTAAATCTGGTAAGCACTCTGGTAAATTAGGCTGGACTTTTAACTTTCGCTGTGGTGCATCGGCTTCAAGTCCTAAAATGGTACGAATCAGAAATGGAATCGAGCCAGCAGCCCAAGCTTGGGGTACATTGGCATCGGGATAGGGGACTGGAAAGTTATCTTCTCGGCGTTCAATTCCAGCAAATAATTCTGGCATCCGCCCAGCTTGAAAATAACTAGCAGCAGCAAAAATTCCCTCGGCGATCTCGCCCGCTTCTTCGTGATAGCCGTAACGCTTTAATCCTGCGGCAATAATCGAGTTATCGTGAGGCCAAACACTACCCAATTGATAACTAATCGGGTTATAGGCTTGGTTTTGCGCCGAAAGTGTCCGCACACCCCAACCACACCACATATCTGGTTGAAAAAGTCGTTTGACAACTTTGTTGGCTCGTTCTTCGGGTACAATACCAGACCACAAAAGATGACCGGGATTTGAAGCAATCGATTTAATTTGCTGCTTGTTGTTATCTAAGCCAAGACAATAAAAACCTTCTGATTCCATCCAGAATTGTTCATTGAATCGTTGATAAAGTGACTCTGCTTTTTGGCGTAGGTGTTGGGCTTGTTCTTGTTCTCCCCACACCTCATAAATTAAAGCTGCTTTGAGCCAAGCATGATAAACATAGCCTTGTATTTCACACAAAGCTATTGGTGGTTCAACTAACTTACCATTGGGATAAACTATTGCATCACCAGAATCTTTCCAGCCTTGATTGCGTAATCCTTTACTAGAATGAGTTAAATACTCTACAAATCCATCGCCATCAAAATCGCCGTATTGATCGATCCAACTTAATGCCTTTGAGAGTGGCAAGCGACACTCATCCAGCATCCCGAGGTCAGCATTCCAAGCATAGGCTTCAGCTAAAGTAATAATCCAAAGAATAGTGGTATCTACTGTGCCGTAGTAGGGACTGTACGGGAGTTTTTTTATTTTGGTTAACTCATCATGACGCAGTTCGTGCAGCATCTTGCCTGGTTGGGCATCGTGCCAGTCATCTAACTGTGTTGCCTGTAGTTGAGCTAATCTTACAAGCGTACCGTGAGCGAATTGGTGGTAAACCGCCATTGTTTGCAGGCTGGCAATAATTGAGTCGCGTCCAAAAACTGCAACAAACCAGGGAATACCAGCAGCAGGCATCCAAAACTGATGCCCGTTGTCATCAACTTTAATTCGCAACGCGCCCAGATCGACGATCGCCTGCTGATAAAATGCTTGAATCTCTGCATTAGACGATCGCAACTTGGTGGCATTATTTAGAAAGTCGTCTCTAACTTTTCCCGCTGGTGTACTGTGAGATACTGCACAGGTAGCTTCAGGTTTGAGAATATTTCCATTGGCTTTAGCTGTAAAGTTGAGACAAGTATGCCATGTTTTACCAGGGGCAATGGTCACATCGAACATCAAACGACCGTTGGCATATCTCACTGTGGAACTCGTATTCGCTGCCTCAGTTACAATGCCTCGTAAAAAATCACCATTACGATACTCGGTAGAGAGTATGCCATCTTTCCAAGTTGTTGCTGTTTCTCCTCTAATTAAAACATTCTTGGCTTTTACCTCAAAGATATCTGCAAAATCAGAACGAATTGCCAGCATCAGTTGAAACTCTACTGCTTCTTGGTGATGATTGGTAATGTCTATATCTTCGTGTATCCCCCCGACAATATCGCGTCGGATGGTTACCAGCAAACTTCCAGAAGGTAAATTGCCATTAACTGTGGGAAATTGCTGGTTAGTAAATTGGTAAAGCGCACTATGATGAGTGATGTTACTAGAAGCTAGTAGTGAAAGTGGATAACGATTGAGAGAAATTTCGTAGTAAGAAATTAAGCGTGTATCACTCACAAAAAAACCTTGGGCGCGATCGTCATCGATAGAACCATCGCTGGCGGTGACTAAGAAAGAGGAACCATCGTTAATTGCGATCTGATTAGAATTAACAGTAACTTTTGGAGGCATAATGAGGTACTTACAAGGGTGGACTTTTTATCTGTAAGTATTTATTTTTATCTGTAAGTATTTAAATTTGTATTTGCTATTCTCGATAAAAATTATTTAGATTATTCATGTAACAGCAATTTTGTCATTTCATTAACCTAATTTAATTGGGATTGTATTTATTTTTAATATAAGTAAAATCCATCTTTTGACATATAAATATTATCAATTATCAGGTTTGTGAATTACCTTTAGATCGCAAATTCACAGTAAAAAATTGTGCTGATTTATTGTGGTTGATAAGCACGATAGTATTTGACTGTGTCAATGAGGTGTCAATGAGGTGTCAATTTTTAATCAGCTTGTTAAGTTTATTAAAAGTATTCAATACATTGTATTTTTGTGAAGATAATTAACGTTATGAATGCTATCAACAAAAAAATATGTCTATGACTTTTGGTAGATGTTCTAGCTTAATAAAAAAAATATATTGTGAGTGATTATAAATTTTTGCTACTAAAAAAGTGAGGTTATTAACGTATAATTCGCCCGTAGTAAATTGTAATAAGATTTGAACGCTGCGAATACCTTACTGCAAAGCAAATGCAAATATTTAATTATAAACGGAGATAAAAATGGTTACTAAAGAACGTCGTCCTACTCCCGATGATATTCCACCACAGCAATTACCTTATCCTGCATCCCAAGCAGATATGACTCCTCAGCCAGATAGCGATCTGTCTAACTACTCTCCCGCAGGAAAACTCAAAGGAAAAGTAGCATTTATTACTGGCGCAGACTCTGGTATTGGTCGTGCTGTAGCGATCGCCTATGCCATGGAAGGAGGAGAAGTAGCCATCTTCTACAACGAAAATGACGGTGATGCTGAAAAGACTAAACAAATGGTCAAAGATATCGGCAATAAAGACTGTCTGGTGATTAAAGGCGACGTTCGCAACTATGAAGATTGCAAGTCGGCGATCGCCCAGGTAATAGAGCGTTTTGGTAAGTTAAATATCTTAATTAATAATGCTGCTTACCAGATGGTGCAAAAGAAGTTTGAAGACATTACTTTAGAACAGTTTCGTCGCACAATGGAAACTAACGTCTTCGGCTATTTTTATATGGTCAAGGCTGCCTTACCTCATTTAAATGAAGGCGATGTGATTATCAATACTGGTAGCATTGTCGGCAAAATGGGTAAAAACTTTCTAATTGATTATGCCACTTCTAAAGGTGCAGTCCATACTTTTACCAAATCTTTGGCATTGAATTTAGGAGATCGCGGTATTCGGGTTAATTCCGTAGTTCCAGGACCTGTCTGGACTCCTAATATTCCTGCTACTATGACGGCAAAGCAAGTAGATAACTACGATAGCGACGGTATCATTAAACGTACTGCTCAACCAGAAGAACTAGCTCCTGCTTATGTCTTTTTAGGTAGTTCTGACAGTAGCTTTGTGACAGGCGCACTTTACGACGTAACTGGAGGACAGTTGTCAGCTTAAGATCGATAATAGTTTAAAGCAAATTATCGTCACCAAAAAAATGCGAGCCAGTCGTCTGAAAAAGATTAAATATAGCTTTGCTCCCTTTGTAATTATTCCTCTAATCCTGACTCCAATAACAGGTGGGCTTTTCCACATAGCCGATTTAGCTGGAAAAGGTAAGCAATATGGATGGTTGATGGATATCCATACAGGTAAGTTTGGGATAATCGATTTGAGTTCTTTTTATCCATTTTATAATGCTCTAGCTTTATTAATTATGGCAGGAGCAGGAATTTGGCTTTGGTTTAAAGGTTTACGAAAATGACTACTTCAATTCAGACTAATAACGTTCAAGTACAAAAAGTTCGAGTTATAAGCTCAACAGTAAGCGATGCAGAGCGATCGCAAAAGTTTTACACTGAAGCATTTTCATTTAAACTAGTTTCAGATATTACGGTTGAAGAAAGCTACTATAGCCAATTAGAAGGAATAAAACCGACTCAGATTCGGATCGTTACTTTACAGCTTGGTGATGAAGCGATCGAGCTAATCGAGTATCTCGATCTAAAGAGCAAACCAATTCCGACTGATTCCCAGAGTAATGACCTGTGGTTTCAACATCTGGCGATCGTCGTAAGCGATATAGATCGCGCTTACGACCATGTAAAATCCTTGGCGATCGAGACGATTTCTAGTGGATTGCAAACTCTTCCCTCTGGCATACGTGCTTTCAAATTCAAAGACCCCGATGGTCACGATCTAGAAATAATTTGGTTTCCACCTGAGCTTAGCAAAGATAAGTGGCAACAAAACACGGAAGAATTATTCTTAGGAATTGACCATAGTGCAATTACCGTAGCCGATACGGAAGAAAGTCTTGAGTTTTATCGAGATCTATTGGGGATGGAGGTAGAAGAAAGCAATATCAACTCTGGCGAAATTCAGGCTCATCTTGATGGCTTACCAGAAGCCAAAGTAAGAGTAACGTCATTGCGATCGCAACAAGGAGGTTTGGGCATAGAATTACTCGACTATATCGTTCCTGGAACTGGTCGTCCCTTTGCCGATGAATGGCAAAGTTACGATATTGCACACATGGAAATACAGCTTGTGGTCGAAAATATTGAGGGAGCAATAAATACTTTAAAAGAAAACGGAGTTGAAATTATCTCGCCTAAAATCATCCAGTTTCCTGACTCCTATCCTTATTCTCAAGCTTGCACCGTCAAAGATCCTAATAGACACGCAATGATGTTAATCACCGTTTGAATTACTCTTAAACGCAACTTAACTCAGATTCATAAGGTTTGAGTACAAAAATAAATTAAAAGAAAAAAAATGTCAGCTAATAGTCAATCACAAATGTTATATCGAGAGCTTGGTAGTACAGGAGAACAGGTTTCAGCCATTGGGCTAGGCGGTTGGCATATCGGCTTGCCAAACGTTGATGAGCAGCTAGGTATCCGAATTATTCGTACGGCGATTGATCGCGGTATCACTTTTATGGATAATAGTTGGGATTACAACGATGGAGTCAGTGAGAAACGGATGGGCAAAGCCCTTCGCGACGGCTATCGAGAAAAAGTGTTTTTGATGACCAAAATTGATGGTCGCTCGAAAAAAGCAGCAGCCAAACAGATAGACGAATCTTTACAGCGTTTTGGAGTAGATTGCATCGATCTCATCCAGTATCATGAGATTATCCGCTACGAAGACCCCCATCGAGTATTTGACGAACAAGGCGCTCATGCAGCTTTTATTGAAGCAAAAGAAGCTGGCAAGCTGCGATACATCGGCTTTACGGGACATAAAGATCCACAAATTCATTTACATATGCTCAAAGTGGCAGCCGAAAACGACTTTAAGTTTGATACAGTTCAAATGCCTTTAAATGTAATGGATGCCCATTACCGTAGCTTTGCTAAGCTAGTTGTTCCAGAATTAGTTAAACAAAACATCGGTATTTTGGGGATGAAAACTATGGCAAACGGTATACTTTTACGCTCTAATACCGCAACTCCCATTGAGTGCCTGCATTATGCCCTCAATCTGCCTACTTCAGTGGTAATCACTGGAATTGATAGTCTCGAAATTCTCGACCAAGCTATGACAGCCATCAGTAGTTTCAAGCCAATGGACGAACAACAGGTACAGTCGTTATTAGATAAAACGGCACAGGCAGCAGCAAAAGGAGAATTTGAGCCATTTAAAACCTCTTCAATTTTTGACAGCACTGCCCAAAATCCTGATTGGCTGGGAGAAGAACCAGAAAAACTTCAGCAATTAATGCCTACATAAGTCAGGCACTATAAATAACCTCGCCTTGTTATTTTATTCATCATAAGAAAGCTAAAAAAATATGAGTAAACCAAAAGTTAAATATTGGCACGTATGGACAGACAAGGATGGTATAAGCCACCAAACCCAATGTGAATTGACCAACTTTGCCAAAGAAAGTATGGGTGGCGGTGCAGATCCCCAGTGGAATGACCGTCTGCTTAGTAGCGATGCAGAGATATTATTTACCGTCCAGCCAGTTGGCTGGGTAGGTGAGTGGCATGAAAATCCTAAGCCCCAGTGGATCGTACCTCTGTCTGGTAAATGGTTTGTCGAGACAACGGACGGTACGAGGGTAGAAATGGGTGCGGGGGAGGTTTCTTTTGGTGGCGACCAAAACACCAAGCCAAATGAGAAAGGACATAAAGGACATCTTTCGGGTACGGTAGGTGATGAGCCAGCAGTACTAATGGTAGTGCAGCTAAAAGATGAAAAATGGCTAGCTGCACAACCTGGTGACTTTGCTTAAATATGGAAAATTATTGCTAATAAGGTTGACTTATTATGCCTGAAGGTATTGAAATTTATGACGATCGCTTTAAATCTCTGTTGTGTCGGGGTGCTACCCTGCAAAAGCTTACGGGTGGAACGGTTCATGGAGAAGGACCTGTTTATTTCCATGAGGATGACAGCATAATTTGGAGTGATGCCCACGATAACCGCTTGTTGCGTTGGAGTCCGACTGACGGCAAGCAAGTGATTCGTCAGCCATCCCACTATCAAAGTGGAAATTATCGCGACTTGCAGGGTCGTCTTGTTTCCTGTTCTCAGGGTCAACGAGCAATTATCCGACGCGAAGCAGATGGTGAGTGGCGAGTTTTGATAGATCGCGCTTGGGGGGAACGTTTTAATAGTCCCAATGATTTAGTAGTAAAAAGCGATGGGACGATCTGGTTTACCGATCCAACTTTTGGAATCACTCACGAAAATCAGGGATACGGGGGCGAACAAGAACAAGCTGGAGATTTTGTCTATCGTTTCGATCCTGCGACCGGGGAGATAGATGCGGTGATTAAAGAAATGGAAAAACCTAACGGAATTGCTTTTAGCCCCGATGAAAGTCTGCTATATGTATCAGATACTTCTGCTGCCGAACATCCTCAGCAACATCACTACATTCGCGTCTACAAAGTAAGCGAAAATCGCTATGTAAAAAAAGGTCGAGTTTTTGCCACGATTGAACCTGGCGAACCAGATGGATTTCGCGTAGATGTGCATGGCAATATTTTTACTAGTTCTGCCGATAGCGTACAAGTATATGCCCCCAACGGTACTCGCTTGGGTAAAATCTTCGTGCCAGAAATATGTACCAATCTTACTTTTGGCGGTAAAGAGAAAAATCGCCTGTTTATTACGGCCAAGACTTCTCTATATGCGATCGACCTGAACACAAAAGGCATACAAGTACCTTGAATATTAAAAATAGGAAAATAATGAGCAAATTTATAAGTAAATTTATTTATGCTGTAGTTGCTGTAGTTACTTTTTTGATAACTAGTGGCATCTTATTAAAAATTCCTGCCCTATCTGCTACAAGTTCATTTGCTTTAATCTATCCTAGTGACAGTTTCCCAGGAGTATTTAAAAGCATAATTTTGTTAATTTTTCGAGTTGGCATGGGTATTATCTTTGTGCTTCACGGCTATCCCAAGCTGACTCACCTCAAGCAGTGGTCTAAGTCACTTAATAATATGCCGATATTTCTCTGTGTTATCGGTGCAGCAACCATGTTTTTTGGCGGATTCTGCTTAATTGCTGGTTTTCTGACGCTTTTAGCTAGCATCGGCATTTTAGGCTCGATGGCATTTGCTCTAGTATTACACATTAAGGGCGGTAAACCCTTTGTCGCCCGCGATCCTTACTTAAATCCTCCCAACGATTACAAAGGACCAAACGGCAAAGGCGAAGCACCAAGCATGGAAAAAGCCTTTATTTACGTCTTAATCATGATGATAATTGCGGTGTTTGGACCAGGATTATATTCTCTCGATGCCATACTGTTACCTGATTTAACTTTTTGGTAAGTAATAGACAATCTAAATCAAATTAAATGAGGTTAGTCATGAAACTAGAAGAAAAGGTTGCAGTTGTCACTGGTGGTAGCGGTGGTCTGGGACAAAGTATTTGTCAGCGTTTGGCACAGGAGGGAGCAAAGATTGTAGTTGATTATCACACTCATTCTGATGAAGCCGAAAAAGTTAAAGCCAAGATCGAACAGGCTGGCTCTGAAGGTTATATAGTCCAGGCAGATCTAAGTAAGGTAGACCAGATTAACAATCTAGTCCAACAAGGTATTGACCATTTTGGTAAGGTAGATATTTTGGTTAATAATGCAGGTTTAGAAAAACGTGCCGACTTTTGGGATGTAACCGAAGCAGATTACGATTTAGTATTAAACGTCAATCTTAAAGCGGTCTTTTTTGCTACCCAAGCTGTA
Source organism: Chroococcales cyanobacterium (assembly GCA_038259125.1). Classification (GTDB taxonomy): domain Bacteria; phylum Cyanobacteriota; class Cyanobacteriia; order Cyanobacteriales; family Xenococcaceae; genus Waterburya. The sequence continues at coordinate 14,788 of JBBSPC010000101.1, forward strand.
GTTAAGCATTTTAGAGCCACAAATAATCAAGGCAAAATCATCAATATTAGTTCTGTCCACGAAGAACTACCTTTTCCTCATTTTACTTCTTACTGCGCTAGCAAAGGCGGAGTCAAAATGATTACCCGTAACTTAGCTGTAGAACTAGGTAAACTGGGCATTACGATCAATAATGTTGCTCCAGGTGCGATCGCAACTCCCATTAATCACAACCTGCTCAACAACCCTGAACTGCTAGCAAAAGTCACCAAAAATATTCCCTTAGGACGTTTGGGAGAGCCAGAAGATGTGTCGGGACTCGTGGCGTTTTTGGCATCTGATGAAGCTAGATACATTACAGGTTCGACTTTTTATGTTGATGGGGGTTTGCTGTGGAACTATCAAGAACAGTAATTAATAACTGATGTTACGCACTCATCGATCTGTAAAACTTGGGGACTTGGGGACTTGGGGACGAATTTACTACCTGCTTAGTTGCTCCCAGTCTCCCGCGCTCCTCGTCACCCCGTCACCCCGTCACAGCAGTTAGATTAAATGCGTAACATCAGTTAATAATAGTTATGCCCAAACTCCAACACAATGCTTACTTTTTCAATCCTCAAGCAAGTAAACCAAATCTTCCCCTGTTAATTTTTTTACCAGGATTAGATGAAACAGGAAAAGACTTGATGTCGTTGCAGACAGATAGTTTAGAAATTGGTTTTGATGTACGCTGTTTTGTCATCCCTCCCGAAGATATCGATGATTTTGATCTCTTGGCAGAGTCGGCACTGGCTCTTGCCGAAGCTGAAAGAGCTTCTACTCCTAACCGCCCTGTATATCTTTGTGGGGAATCATTTGGCGGTTGTATAGCACTTAAAATGCTGCTGCAAGCACCTGACTGGTTTAAAAGAATTATTTTAGTCAATCCTGCTTCTTCATTTCATCGAGTTCCCTGGCTTAATTTTGGCTCCTTGTTATTTCCTCTAACGCCAGACTTTTTTTATAATCATTCTGCCTGGCTTTCTCTACCTTTTTTGGCTCCCATCAATCACCTTACACTCCAGGCTCGTCAAGACTTAAAAGAAACTATTAAATCTGCTCCTAAACAAACTGCTCAACAGCGTTTGGCAATGATGCGAGAATTTACCATCGATGAAATCAAACTACGGCAGATAACTCAAGCAGTCTTGTTAATCGGTAGTGAAAAAGACTTAATTTTGCCTTCGGTAAAGGAAGTAAAACATTTGGCAAAGATTTTTCCCCAGGCAACAGTAGTCACTTTACCCCATAGTGGTCATGCTTGCTTAGTTGAATCAGATGTTAATCTCTACCAAATTATGGAAGCCAATAATTTTGCGATCAAAACAGAAAGAAAATATTAAATGGCAAAAGTAGTTTTAATGAGCTATAAAACTACTGGATTTTCGCTGTTCTGCGTAAGTTAGTTATTATAAGTTAGTTATTAATTGTGCCACAATACATTCAGGCATTAAAAGTTGGGTAAGGAAAATGAAAGAAATTTCTTTAGATGCAAGAGTTGTCTGTGTTGATGGTGAATGCGGTAAATCAACTCATGTAATTGTTGAGCGCAACAGTCAAAAAGTAACTCATTTTGTAGTCAAGGTTTCTAATCTGTTGGAGTCTTATAAATATTTGGTATCGATTGACCAAGTTGTGAGAAGTACTCCCGAATCTATTGCCTTAAGCTGCACTAAAGAGGAATTGGCTGCTATGCCTCCCTTTACTGAAATGCGGTTTCTTAATCCTGTTACCTATAAGTATGAAGCGTTAGAAGACTTTAGTGACAAAGCGATCGCCGATCGCACTTCTTATTTGATGTGGTCCGATCCTACTATGGGCGGAGATATGAGTACAGATATATTTTCTATGCCCGTAGAAGAGGAAATAATTCCTGCTGGGGAGATAGCGATACACAGAGGTGCATCAGTAGAAGCCACCGACGGACATATTGGGCGAGTAGAAGAATTTTTGCTCGATCCAAAGGATCAGCATATTACCCATTTGGTACTAAAAGAGGGGCATTTATGGCACAAAAAAGAATTAACCTTACCCATGTCGGCGATCGCTCGCATGGATGAAGACTATATCTATTTAAATCTAGACAAAGAAACAGTTAGATCTATTTCTATCTAAACATTTTGCTCGATAATTTACAGCCGTTTTTAGTTGAATAGACTAAGTTTTCAATCGGTTAGTTCGTAGCTTTTAGCTATCAGCTATTAGCTTTTTTGAATTTAATGATTGTGGTCTACTCATTTGAAAAGCGCAGTAAGTAGAAACCGATTATTTTGGCTAGTATAGGCAGGAAATGATTAGAAGTATTCAGGCGAGATCGCCTGTAGCAATTTTATGCAGTCTATCGAATCCAGTTTATTACCAAAATTAATTAGGGTAAAGGAATATCTAACTACAAAAGTCGAGCAAAAAGCAGTTTATCTAGATTTAATCACCGAAATAGATGCTCTTATAGATCGCTTACCCCACTGCAAGCCAAAAATAAAATTAGTTAGTTACAATACAGCTTTATCAAAGCAGCTAAAAGACATTAGCGAACAAGATGTAAATCTCAAGCAGCAATATCAGCTACAAATAATTCCTCCAGATGTAAAAATTCAGCACATCGTACATGGTTGCGAATTTATTTTACTCGTATGCGATCGCCATGAACAAATTTCAGCTAGAAAAAGGTTAATTCAAAAATCCCTTGCCAAAAATATTGGCTTGGCGATAGTTATAATTGATGATCATCAAGTAGATTTAAGTAGTTGGCTTAAACAGCAAGCCGATACATTTCCTTCAGAAATTGTCTTTCTTTTAGATAATTTTTTGGTAGTTACAGATCCTGCTTGTGTTGAGCAATATCAACATAATTTAAGGCAGTTATTCACCGCAGCTTTGGTTAAATTAGAAACAAGATTAGCTTTTGAGCTAATCAGAACTATTAATAGCAAAATTAAAGTTGCTAATCAACAGAAATGGCAGTCAATCAGAGCATCACGAGAACTATATTGCCAAGCAGAGGGAGTTGAATTTTCTCGGCAACAAATCAATCAGCTAATTCCTAAGATAAATAAACAACAACAGCACACTTTACAAATAATCAAGCAAGAAATAAATCACAAAAAAGCTATTTTAATCAATCCTTTTGCCAAAGACAATTTGATTTGGTCAACACAAGAGATTATTCATAAATCAGAAATTAAAATAATCAAAGAAGAAAAGAATGCCTATTTATTACCAATCGTTAAAAACAATAATATCGAGTCACAGCTTTGTTTATATATAGCCGATTTATATCAGTGCAAATTTCAAAATTATTTAGAGCAAGAATGGCATAGCTGCAATAACACTTATGCTAATGGAGGCTTAAAACAATTGCGATCGCAAATAACAGTAGATCTTGAATCTATAGTTCACTTAGCCGATGTTAGGATCAAACCCAAAGTTGTGGACGCACCTAAATTTCAGTTAGCCAACTTAGCTTACCTACCAATCTTAGAAGCAGGAAGCAAGTTAACTTTTGACTATCACTTTAGTCAAGGTAAGTGGTTCAGATTCTTGATGGTTGCTAGCATTGTGCTAATGATTTATCTGGTTACTAAGTTTTTATCAGGTCAGGGTTTTATTTTAGGCTTTGTAATTATAATTTTCCAGTTTATAAATTTATTTACAGGACAAGATGCTAAAGTAAATAAACTAAAACAGCAAAGTAAAGAATTAAAGCGGACATTAGATAACAAATATCAGATATTAATCCGCTTATCAGCCGACAAAATTACGCGGGATTTAATTGCTGCGGTGGATGAAGAGAATAGATATTATCAACAGCAAATTGAGGCGATCGCTCAAGCTGCCAACCAAAAACTAGCCTATGTCAAAAAAACAATTGAAAGCGATCGCCAACAGATTAATCAGCTAAAACAAGATCGACAGGAAATAATATCAATGATCACCGTAGGGGACGGGGCTTACAAGGGCTTGACGCAGGTTCAAGCCTCAGCCCCTCCGTTTCGCGAATCGCCCAGGGCTATTTCATTCTCGAAAGCCAGAGAATAAATTCTCTGTCTAAATATATTTAAGTCCGTTTAAACGGACTTGGATATTAAGCCAAGAAATTCATTTCTTGGTTGTAATCGTTCATTTCCCCCTCCTAAAAAACCAGAAATCAAAGACAAATAATTTTCATTCCAGCAATTTGATGTATGCTATGAATCATGGCTGGACTAGACAAAGACGATCTTAAACAAATGAATCGGAGCTACTTCCAATC
>JBBSPC010000102.1:0-18959 GCA_038259125.1 Chroococcales cyanobacterium
GTTGGTGGCTTGGCTACTCATATGGCACTCAAAATGACCTCTCATACTTTGCGGCTTTTCTTGCGTCGTCATTTTGAGATTGATGTTTTGACTTTTCAATCCTCCTCAGCTTACTAAAATTTAATTCACACCAGGCGTAAAATATTACTTTTTATAGCTCTTGTAATTTTATGTTTGTTTTTTAACCCAACTACGAAAAGCCTTCATGCCTTTATTTCTGCCTTCAGTACGACATTGGTTTAAATATTGGGGAATTACTTCGAGCAAAGAAAAGTCAGGGAAATTGAAGCTCGTTTCAGACTCAACATATTTAGCATTTATTAGCAGCAAAAACTTTAGCTTACCTCTTGTGTATTGCCATAGTTCAGCCACCCCTAAAGCTTGATATATCTCTGGATGACTACGATTAGTAATATCTACTTCTAAAGCTAAATCTGGCGGAGGATCTACTGTTAGATCTAATCTGTTTTTACCTCTAACTGCTGCTTCATTCTGGATATAGAAACAGCTATCGGGTTCGATTCCCTTGAACATTGCCTGATTCTTAAAAGTAGTCGAACCCAAGGGACAAAATTCAATATCTAATTCTTCTAACAAGACTTTTACAAAGTCACTGATGTACTCTTTATTAACCTCGTGTTCAGGTAAAGGTGTCATTATTTCTAGCTTTCCATTGTCATAAGCTATCCGAGAACCGCGACTTTCGCCCAAATCTTCTAAAATAGCTTCAAATTCGTCCCAACTAATGTTTTCCAAGATTACTGTTTGTCCTGGTGGAACTATGATTCTTTTGACTTCTAGCAGCATGGTTTTTCTTGGTGAGAAGACATTAGCTCAGAAAGAATATTTATTAATTTATCCAAGCCGTAATATTTGAGTGTGGCAATTAGTTTTAAATTAAAGCCTGGGCAGTATCAGGAGAGCTAGCCAATTCTTCTAATCTATCTTGCTGATCTTGGGAGATACAGGATTGAATCATGACATCGATATCTCCTTCAAGGGAGTTTGCTAAGGCAAAGTTTTGTCCCAGACGATGGTCGGTAATGCGATTGTCTTTATAGTTGTAGGTGCGAATTTTCTCCGAACGTGCGCCTGTTCCTACCTGGGATAGCCTCATGCCTCGAACTTCTTTCTGCTGTTCAGCTAGCTTAATATCATATAGCTTGGCTCTAAGAATTTGCATTGCTCGCTCACGGTTTTGTAGTTGCGATCGCTCTTCGGTACAAAATATTCTAATTCCCGTTGGTTTATGAATCAAATCCACGGCAGTTTCTACTTTGTTGACGTTTTGCCCTCCAGCACCACCAGAACGAGCGGTTTTAAGCTCTATATCTTTGGGATCAATTTGTACTTCAACATCATCTACTTCTGGCATCACCGCCACTGTAGCAGTCGATGTATGAACTCTTCCCCCTGCTTCAGTCTGAGGTACACGCTGTACTCGATGCACTCCTGCTTCAAACTTTAGCTTGCTGTATACTGAGTCTCCTGTGACTTCTAAGATAGCTTCTTTAAAGCCACCCATATCGGCGGACGATTCACTAAGCAAGAATACTTTCCAGTTTTGAGCTTCGGCATATCTAGAGTACATTCTTACTAAATCTCCAGCCCAAATACTAGCCTCGTCACCTCCTGTACCGGCGCGAATTTCTAGCATGATGTTTTTATCATCATTAGGATCGCGGGGTAATAAAAGAACTTTAAGTTTGCTTTCTAGCTGCTCAAGTTGTGATTCAAGCTCGCTGACTTCCATGCTAGCCATTTCCTTCATCTCAGGATCTTTGGCTTCTTTAAAAATTTCTTTTGCTTCTGCTAACTCTTCTGTTGCCTGCTGCCATTCTTGATATGCCATAACTGTTTCTTCTAGGGAAGAACGAGCTTTGGCTACCTTTTGTAGTTCATCAGGGTTAGTAGCAATATCGGGATCTGCCAAGCGATGGGTAAGTTCTTCAAAAGTTTGCTCTACGGATTTTAGTTTGTCTAATAAATATGCTTCAGCCATAATTTTAGTCTCTTAAAAAAATGATTTATTAAAAAAATCAATTTAAATACAACAAACCCAGCAGTCAATTTAAGCTAACTACTGGGTCTATACTTTGTCTTGAATGGCTATTTTTTTGCGTCAGACTCAGCATCGCTACTGGCATCGAGCATACCGTATTTACGCAAAAAGCGATCAACTCGACCTTCTGTATCAATGATTTTTTGAGTTCCAGTGTAAAAAGGATGATTACCAGACCACACATCAACGCTAATTTCAGGTTGAGTCGAACCGACAGTCATGACGACTTCGCCATTACAAATAACTTTGGCATCTGGGTACCAAGTTGGGTGTATATCAGGTTTAGGCATTTGATTTTTCTTTTGAACAATTTACTTAGTTGGCTGCGCTAGCAATTAATTTAGGCTCTACTAGTTTAGTTTTACCCGATCATCAGCTAATAGCTAGCTATTAGTTTAAGAAACTATCGTTTAGAGAACTGAGGAGCTTTGCGAGCTTTCTTCAAACCGTATTTCTTCCGTTCTTTACAACGAGGATCGCGAGTTAGATATCCTTCTGTTTTTAAAGGCTGACGATTATTGGGGTCTTGTTTACACAAAGCCCTAGCAACTCCTAGTTTAACAGCATCTGCTTGACCAGTTAAACCACCACCATGAGCATTAACGAGAATGTCGTACTCATTTTCAAAACCCAAAGTTTCTAAAGGACCTTTGATAGACATTAAATAGCTGGGAATACGATTAAAATAATCATCTCCCGTTTTGCCATTAACGGTAAGATTGCCTTCACCTGGTACTAAACGAACTCTGGCGATCGCTGCTTTGCGACGACCTGTACCCCAATATACTACTTTATCTTGTGTTGCTTCCATGTTTTAGTTCCTCACTGGAATTGTGTTGATATTTAAAGTTTCAGGAATTTGGGCAGCATGGGGATGATCTGCTCCTGTATAAACTTTGAGTTTGGTAAATAGTTTGCGTCCCATGACATTTTTGGGTAGCATTCCTTTGACTGCTTTTTCGACAATGCGTTCAGGAATCCTTTTTTGTAGCTGATCGAAAGTCTCAGTCTTCATGCCTCCAGGTCTACCAGAGTGGCGACGATAGAGCTTCTGCTCATTTTTTCTACCCGTAACTACGACTTTTTCAGCGTTAATTACTACCACAAAGTCCCCAGTATCTATATTAGGAGTAAAGCTGGGCTTATTTTTGCCTCGCAGAATCATGGCAATCTCAGTAGCCAGACGACCTAAGCGTTGTCCTTCGGCATCAACTATGTACCACTTATGCTCCATAGTTTGTTGGTTTGGTAAGGGAGTTTTGTTCATTGTTAGAATGATAGTATTTTGTGAATTATTTTAAATAAGAACTTTATTTAAGCTAAAAGGAAATTGGGTTGAGCATCAAACCAGAGGTGTTTAGCAAAAGGAAATTCAGGATAACCAACCCTCAGTAAACATAAGCCCTTAGCAGGAGCAGAGTACTTAACCCGATCTCGACGTTGATTTTGCCAAATCTCAGTAAAACTTTCGGGCGATCGCTTACCAATTCCCACCTCTACCAGCATGCCCACTAAAAAGCGAACCATGCCGTACAAAAAGCCATTTGCCTGAATCTCTAGATACAAGAATGCACCTTGACGATAACATTGTACAGTCTGTACTTCTACTAGAGCATCTGCTCTGTCTGAACCAGTACGCTTAAAAGCTGATAGGTCATGCTCTCCAATTAGAGGATATAAAGCTTTTTGGATCAAAGATTCATGCAGAACTGACTGGTAATAATGCCAACAGGTTTGATTGACAAATATATTTGGTTGCTCATCTGTATAGATGGTATAGCGGTAACGTCGCCAAACAGCAGAAAAACGAGCGTGCCAGTTACCGTTTACCTGAGCCGATGCTCTAATTAGTATACCGTCTGGCAGTCTGGCATTAATGATCTTCGCCCATTTATAGGCAGGGATAGGTCCTTCGTACTCAAAATGAGCAACTTGAGCGGCTGCATGAACACCTGAATCAGTTCTACCTGCTCCATAAATACGTACTGAATGACCAACAACTTCAGAAATTGCCTTTTCAATACAGCCTTGGATGCTAATGATATTTGGTTGTTTTTGCCAGCCGTGAAAATTAGTTCCCAAATACTGAATAACTAAAGCTATTCTAGTTGAGGAGTTTTCTTGAGATTGGCAGACTACAACCATTTGTGCAACACCCAGTTAAACTAGCTCGATAATTGCCATTTCTGCATTGTCGCCACGACGACTTTTGGTTCTGACAACGCGAGTATAACCGCCCTGGCGATCGCCATAACGCTCTTGAACAGCTTTAAAAAGCTCGCTGACTAAATCTTTATCATAGATATAGCCTAAAGCTCTCCTTCTAGCTGCCAATGAACCATCTTTAGCCAGGCTAATCATTTTTTCAACTTCACTACGGACTGCTTTAGCACGAGTTTTGGTAGTTTTGATTTGACCATGACGAATAATTTCAGTTGCCAAGGAACGCAACAGAGCTTTTCTTTGATCCGCTGGCAGTCCTAGTCGTGGTACTTTACATCGATGACGCATGATTGATAATGTTTTGTTGATGTTTATTTTGCTGATTTTTCTTGAGATAGAGTAATCCCCAGACGTTGCTGCAAAGCTTCAATTACCTCGTCAGCAGATTTTTGCCCAAAGTTTTTAATCTCCAGCAGGTCTTCTTGAGTGTAATCAAGTAAGTCAGATACAGAGTTAATTTGCGCTCGCTTCAGACAGTTGTAAGCTCTCACCGACAACTGCAATTCTTCGATGGGTATTTGGCTAGTCGGATCTTCGTCCTCTATATAGTCGGGTTCAATTGCCTCTAAAGTCAGATCTTTTAAGGGATTAAATAATTCCACGACAATTCCGGCAGCTTGAGACAAGGCCTCTTCGGGCTTGACGCTACCGTTAGTCCAAATTTCCATAATTAGACGTTCGCGGATTGCTGAACCATCTACACGGGCATCTTCAACGCTATAGTTAACCTTAGTTACAGGCATAAACACAGCGTCAATTTGAAGGAAGTCTAGAGAACTGCCTTCTTCTTTGCCTCTTTCTACTGCACGGTAGCCTTTGCCCTTTTCAACCCGAAATTCCATCTCTAAACTCGTGCCTTCTGCTATAGTAGCCACATACTGATTAGAGTCTACGGTTTCTATCTCAGAAGGTAACTCAAACTGGGCAGCGGTTACAGTTCCTGGTCCAGTAGCAACCAAACGACCTATTTGGGGCTGGTTGGTATAACTTTTGAGGACTATTTCCTTCATATTGAGAATAATCTCTAAAACGTCTTCTCTGACTCCTTCAATGGTGGCAAATTCATGAGTAGCAAACCCAAACTTATGTTCTTGTTTGCTGCCATTTTTTGCCATTCCTCCACCAATGCGGATTGCTGTAACAGCCGCACCCTCCAAGTTAGATAATAAAACTCTTCTCAAGGCGTTCCCCAAAGTAATACCTTGACCTCTATCTAGAGGCTCAAGGATAAACTTGCTATATTGGTGTTGATTTTTTAGGGTTTTAGATTCTACACACTCAATTTGAAATTGCGCCACAGGCTATTCTCCCTTCTATTCGACAAGCGATCTGGTAAATCAAGATAGAAATTAAATAAAATGCTCGTATCCAGTCGTAACTTGATAATTGCTAACTAAAGCTATACTCTTCGTCTTTTAGGCGGACGACAGCCATTATGAGGGATTGGTGTGACATCACGGATTAGAGTAATTTCTAGCCCTACACCCTGTAAGGCTCTAATAGCTGTTTCTCTTCCAGCCCCAGGACCGCTTACCATAACCTCAACTTGACGCATTCCTTGATCCATTGCCCGTCTTCCTGCGCTATCTGCTGCTGTTTGTGCTGCAAAAGGAGTGCCTTTTTTTGCTCCTTTAAAACCACTTGCACCAGCAGAAGACCAAGATATTACGTCTCCTCTTGTATCAGAAATTGTTACAATGGTGTTATTAAATGTGGACTGAATATGAGCCACACCGTTGGGAACGTTTTTTTTGTTTTTCTTTGCGCCGCTTCTTCTTTTTGGTTGCGCCATTTTACTTTTCGTGTGATGTGGTTATACTTAAATATGATGAATCGATTATTTACTTATTTCTTACCTGGAGCTTTCTTTTTACCAGCTACGGTAAGCCTTCTACCTCTTCTAGTACGAGCATTAGTGCGAGTTCTTTGACCTCGAAGAGGTAAACCCATACGGTGACGGCGACCGCGATAGGTACCGATATCCGCCAGACGCTTAATATTCATTGATTCCCAACGTCTCAAGTCACCTTCTACCTGATAGTTGTCTTCAATATATGCTCTAAGCTTCGCTGTATCTTCATCGTTAAGATCGCGAACTCTAGTATCTGGATTAACTCCAGTTTCAGCGATCGCCTTTTGCGCTCGTGATAGACCCACACCAAAAATGTAGGTTAGCGCGATTTCCACACGCTTATCACGAGGAAGGTCTACGCCAGAAATCCTTGCCACGTTTTTATCTCCCTAATCTTTTTAATTTTTTTTGACTGCTTAAATGTAAATATGTTAAGCATCATACATATTGTAGCGACTAACAATTATCCTTGACGCTGTTTATGCTTAGGATTACTGCTGCAAATCACCATTACTCTGCCGCGTCTTTTGATTACGCGACATTTTTCACACATTTTTTTAACTGATGGTCTAACTTTCATGCCTTATTTTGGCCACACTGCAAGCCTACTATTATATCTATTAATTTGTTTTTGTGTCAAACACAATTAAATCACCAAAAAAAGCGTTTTACTTATTTTTAAGGCGATAAGTTATTCTTCCCTTAGTCAAATCATAAGGAGTTAACTCAACTTTGACGCGATCGCCTGGTAGAATTTTAATGTAATTCCGTCGAATTTTACCTGAAATATGAGCTAATACATTAAAGTCGTTATCCAAGTCGACGCGAAACATTGCATTAGGCAGAGATTCTGTCACAGTCCCTTCCATTTCAATCAAATCTTGTTTAGCCAATCTTCATATTCTCCGCTATTTTTGGATGAATAGCTAACGGCAACTCTTACTATTCATCGGTTTATTTGGTAAATGCCTTAAGCATTTTTTCAATACAGCAACCTACTATACATCTTACATTTTTATCTGTCTTAGACGGTGAAAGCCATAAATTAGCAAGTGCCATCTAAAATTAAACTGCCTAAGATACCGCTTCTTTTAAAGATTTAGTTACCTGTTCCATTTCTTGATTCCCATCAATAGTTTTTAAGGTCTGCTTTTTTTGATAAAAGTCAATTACTGGTACAGTATCCTGATGATAGACTTCTAAACGACGACGAATAGTTTCTTCATTGTCATCTTTACGCTGCCTTGCCAGCAGTCTTTCTACCAAAACACGATCGGGAACTTCTAAATTAAGAACACAGTCAGCATTCTGGTTCAATTTAATCAACAGTTCCTCTAAAAAGGCAGCTTGATTTACATTTCTAGGAAAGCCATCAAGTATCCAGCCGTTGCCAGTATCATCATAGGATAGTCGGTCTTGAATCAAGTTGAGAATTAGAGTATCAGGAACTAATTCTCCCCTATCCATATAATCTTTAGCCTGTTTTCCTAAGGGAGTTTGTAGAGCTACGGCTGCTCTCAAGATATCTCCAGTGGACACATGGGGAATCTGATGATGTTCAGATAGTGCTTGGGCTTGAGTTCCCTTTCCTGCACCAGGAGGTCCCAAGAATATTAATCGCTTTGCCATACCAATTTATTTATTTAAAAAGTTTTGTTGGAAATAGCAAGCCTAATAATTAATGAGCTTAGGCTTACCGCGCGATCGCTCCACAGTTTTTTACTGCTTAACCATACCTTCATAACGTTGAGAAATTACGTAGGTTTGTATTTGCTTGGCCGTATCAATTGCCACGCCCACCAAAATAAGTAAAGATGTCGCACCAAATCCGCTAAATACAGTAGTACCTGCGGGAATAGTACTTTCTACTAAAGTAGGTATAGTTGCCACCAACCCCAAGAAAATTGCGCCTAAAAGTGTTAAACGATTGAGCACCTTTTCTAAATAAGCACTAGTTGCCTTACCTGGTCTAATCCCTGGAATAGATGCGCCCATTTTTTTAAGATTTTGAGACATATCTACAGGATTAACGATCAAAGAAGCATAGAAATAGCTAAAGAACAAAATTAGAACTAGATAAACTGCTACATAAGCCCAGTTTCCAGGCTGCACTGCTGCTGCAATCTGATTAAACACGTTTTTAACTGTCCCATCACCAGGTATAAATCCAATCAACTGAGCGGGAAGAAACAGCACTGAAGATGCAAAAATAATTGGCATTACTCCACCCTGATTTAATCTTAAAGGCAGATAATTACTTCTTTCACGGTATACTCTTCTGCCAACCTGACGGCGAGCAGAAATAATGGGAATACGGCGAGTTCCTTCTTGGATAAATACAATGCCGATAATCATTGCCAAAAAGACAAGCAAGAGAACTACTACCTGAGCAATCTCGCTTCGGCCACCGCTTTGAGCAAATTCAATTGTAGTTCCTAAAGTTCTGGGTAATACCGCTACAATATTGACAAAAATCAATAGTGAAGCCCCATTACCAATACCCTTTTCGGTGATCAACTCAGATATCCACATAACGAACATTGAACCAGCGGTTAAAGCCAGTACGGTTTCGCCAATGGGAAAAAAACTTTTTTCAATAATGCCGTTATTAACGAGTAAACCTAGAGTAATACCAAAACTCTGAATGATAGCTCCGCCCAAAGCAACGTAACGAGTGATCTGGGAAATTTTACGTCTTCCCGCTTCTCCCTCATTTTTTTGCAGATCTTCCAGGCTAGGAATAGCGGTTGCCAACAACTGCATAATAATAGAGGCATTAATAAAGGGTAAAATTCCCAGGGCAAATATTCCCAGGGCAGAAATACCACCACCAGTAAAAATGTCCAAAAATCCGACTATTGAAGAATTTCCTGAACTATTAATAAAATTGCCGAAGACCTCGCGGTCAATTCCTGGAACGGGTATAAATACCCCCAGTCTTACCAACACCAGAAGACCAATGGTTACAAGCAGCCTGCCTCGAAGACCAGCAGCTTTTGCCATCTGTAAAAATGTCTCCTGGGCTGATGGGGTTTTTTCTCTAACCATATAGGTTTACCTCTTATATGCTTGGTGCTAAATTAAGTTATTTACGGAGAAATATTATATAAATTTAATTTTCTACCTTAGGTTCTTATGATAGACCAATCCTGATGCCTAGCTGCAATAACCCATAGCTTCCCTTGAGAATAAAGTGGAGTAATTTTTTACCTACTTAGTAATTACTTCGCAGCTACCGCCAGCAGCTTCTATTTTTTGGATTGCACTCTTAGTAAAAGCTGCTGCTTTGACGTTTAAGGCTACATTTAGTTCACCATTCCCCAGAATTTTAAGAAGACCATCGTTAGTAGTAACAATGCCGTTCTTTAATAGAGAGTCTAGGGTCACTTCTGTGTTAGCAGCAAGAGAGCTTAAAGCTTCTACATTAACTGTGGTATAGTGCTTTTGGTTTATGAGAGTAAAGTGCTTTAGTTTGGGAACTCGACGATAAAGAGGCATTTGTCCACCTTCAAAGCCAGCCTTTGTTCCTGTACCTGAACGAGACTTCTGACCACGCATACCAAAACCACAGCTAGCTCCCTGACCTGCTGCGATACCGCGACCAACTCTACGTTTACGTCGCTTTGACCCTTCTTTAGGGCTAAGATTTTCTAGCTTCATTTTTTTCTCCTTGATTAGCTTGTAGCTTATTTAAGCGTATAACTGTTCTAAAGGAATATCTCTTTCTCTTGCCACCTCGGCAAAGGTACGCAAACCTTCTAGGGCATTCATAGCTGCTCTAGCATTGTTAAGGGGGCTATTAGAACCTAGTTGCTTTGCCAAAATATTTTTTACCCCAGCTAATTCTAAAACAGTACGGACTGCGCCACCAGCGATTACCCCAGTACCTGGAGCAGCAGGACGCATGAATACTTTTGCCCCACCAGCAACACCGTTAGTTACATGAACAATAGAACTGGCTTTGGTAAGAGAGACTTCAACTAACTGCTTTTTGGCATCAGCAACGCCTTTACGTACTGCGCCGATGACATCAGCAGCCTTACCTACACCTACACCTACTTGTCCCTTTTCATTGCCAACAACGACAATGGCGCGAAAACTAAGTTTTTTACCGCCTTTGACTACCTTACTGACGCGGCGAATCTGAACTACTCGTTCTTGCCAGTTGGAATCTTTTTCTCTAGAGCGATTTTTTTTACGTGAGTTGGATTTAGCCATAGTTTAGTATTACTGTTTTGATTTAAAAATCTAACCCTGCTTCGCGAGCTGCATCAGCTAGAGCTTTGACTCGACCGTGATAAAGATTTCCCCCTCTATCAAAGACTACTTTAGCAATTCCTTTTTCGATAGCTTTTTGAGCTACAAGTTTGCCGACTTCTGCTGAGACTTCGCAAGTAGCACCACCAGATTTAACGTTGAAGTCGGATGCTGCTGCTAAAGTGTGCTGTGCCACATCATCAATAACTTGAGCATAAATATGATTATTGGAACGGAAAACGCATAAACGGGGACGTTCAGGCGTACCATTTACTGCTTTGCGCACTCGACGGTGACGACGTTTGACTAATTCTCTACGTGAAAGCTTCATAATTTCTACTTACCTGTCTTACCAGCTTTGCGTTTGACCTGCTCATCAAAGTAGCGTATTCCTTTACCTTTATAAGGCTCTGGAGGTCTTACTCCTCGAATTTGAGCAGCAATGTTGCCCACTATTTCTTTATCGATGCCACTAACGATAACTTCAGTATTTCTGTTTTCTACTGCCACATCTATACCGTCGGGCATTTCCATCTCGACGGGATTACTATAACCAACGTTAAGAGTAAGCTTTTTACCTTGAGCCTGGGCTCTATAACCTACCCCTTGAATCTGTAAACGCTTTTGAAATCCTTGAGATACTCCATCTACCATGTTGGCAACTAGGGTGCGACAAAGACCATGCCGTTGACGACCAATACGGGAACCATCAGTCGGATTTACCATTATGGTGTCACCCTCTTGTTTTACTTCAATAGGTTGAGGAATCTCGCGCTCTAAAGTACCTTTTGGTCCTTTAATGGTGACGTGCTGTCCTGAAATCTGCGCGCTTACTTTTTCAGGAATGGAAATAGGCTGTTTGCCAATACGAGACATAATTTAGTCCTCTTCTTTGATTACCAAACATAACAGAGGATTTCGCCGCCAACTCCTTGGCTGCGAGCTTCTCTATCTGTCATTACTCCACGGGAAGTGGAAACGATCGCAACACCAATACCGCCCAGAACACGAGGAATATCTTTTTTACGAGAGTAGACTCTTAGTCCCGGTTTGCTTACCCGCTTGAGGGTGCTAATAATTGGTTGACGATTTCTGCCTTTGTACTTGAGAGAAATTTCGATGAATTTCTGGGGTAATTCCCCTGTTTCTTCAAAGCTGTCGATAAATCCTTCACTTTGTAAAACTTGAGCGATCGCCCTAGTCATACGAGTTGAAGGAACTTGAGTAGTTTGATGCTTGACCATACAGGCATTACGAATGCGGGTCAGCATATCTGAAATAGTATCGGTTGCTGCCATTATTTCCTATTTTTATATTTAGATACTAAGAACATTAGTTGTCACGGAAAGGCATTCCCATTTCTTTGAGTAAAGTTCGTCCTTCTTCATCATTGTTGGCTGAAGTGACGATTGAAATATCCATCCCTCTAATTTGATCGATGCTATCGTATTCAATTTCGGGAAACATCAACTGCTCTCTAACTCCTAAACAGTAGTTACCTCGACCGTCGAAACTTTTAGGGCTAATACCGCGAAAGTCGCGAATACGAGGTAGAGCCAGACAAATTAGCCGCTCTAGAAAGGCATACATCCGTTCACCACGGAGGGTAACCATCATCCCCACGGGCATTCCTTGACGAATTTTAAAACCGGCGATCGCTTTTTTAGCTCTAGTAACTACGGGTTTTTGCCCTGTAATCACAGATAGTTCGTTCAGGGATGATTCTAGGGCTTTAGCATTTTGCGATGCTTCTCCTAAACCACGATTAATGACGATTTTGACTACTTTGGGAACTTGATGAACGTTGCCGTAACTGAATTGTTCGGTTAACTTGGGAACAATATCTTCCAAATACTGAGATTTTAACGATTTTGCCATGATGTTTCTTTTTTCCTGGGCTTGGTCAGGAACTATAAATTTAAAATTATCAGCGTCTTAAAATGCCTAAAAAACTAGTCGATAATCTCGCCTGTCTTTTTGAGCATTCGTACTTTACGACCTTCTTCGGTGAAGGTATAGCCAACACGACTAACGGTTTTCTCTTTATTTGAATAAAGCATGACGTTAGAACTGTGTATGGGAGCTTCAAAAGTCACAATTTGACCTGATTCTCCTTCTTGTTGAGGTTTGACGTGTTTGGTACGTACATTCACGCCTTCTACAACTATTTGACTTGTCTTAGGGATTACTCTGGATATCTCACCTACCTTGCCTTTATCATGTCCAGAGATTACCTGGATGGTATCCCCTTTTTTGACGTGCATTCTATGGCGGGTGGGTGCTTTTTTTGTTTTTGTCATTTAAATTACCTCAGGAGCTAAAGAGACAATCTTAGTAAAGTTTCTATCTCTCAATTCTCTTGCCACAGGACCAAAGACACGAGTACCTCTAGGATTATTCTGTTCGTTGATAATTACCGCCGCGTTATCGTCAAAGCGGATGCTCATGCCACTAGGGCGACTGACAGACTGCTTAGTTCTCACAATCACTGCTTTTACAACTTCAGATTTTTTGACTCCCATATTGGGTAAAGCGTCTTTAACTACGGCAACCACGACATCACCGATAAAGGCATAAGGACTGTTGCCTTTACCAATTACGCGCAAACACATTAGCTTGCGAGCGCCACTGTTGTCAGCGACATTTAAATAGGTCTGTTGTTGAATCATTTTCGATCTCGACCAGGAAAATTGGGTTGATATAATTTAAGATTTTTGGGATTCAATTATTTCCTCGACCGTCCAGCGTTTGGTTTTGCTGAGGGGACGAGTTTCTTTGATCCGCACGCGATCGCCAATTTTACATTGGTTCTCTGCGTCATGAGCTTTATATTTTTTGGTTCTGACGACAATTTTGCCGTATTTGGGATGAGGAGAGCGGTTTTCAATAGCAACAACCACGGTTTTATCCATTTTGTCACTAACGACTTCTCCCACTCTTTCTTTTACTGCCATAATCTAGTTTTCTCCTTGTGCAGCAGCGATTTCACGCTCGCGTTCTATGGTTAATAGCTGAGAAAGACGATGTTTTGTATGTTTAAACAGATGAGGTTTTTCTAAACGGCGGGTTGCCTGCTCTAGCCTCAACTGAAACAACTGTCGCTTAACTGCTAGAATTTCTTCAGCCAGTTCTTCATCACTGAGTTTCCTGGCTTCGGCAATTTTGGGTAAAGCCATATTATTTATAATCCTCTTCGCGAGTAATAAATTTAGTCTTGATCGGTAGCTTTTGAGCTGCTAAACGCATTGCCTCTTTTGCCACCTCTTCAGTTACACCAGCCATTTCAAACATGATTCTGCCTGGTTTGACCACTGCTACCCAAAATTCGGGAGAACCTTTACCAGAACCCATACGAGTTTCGGCTGGACGCATAGTCACAGGCTTATCTGGGAAAATCCGAATCCAGATTTTACCACCCCGTTTGACATAGCGCGTCATAGCTCGACGGGCAGCCTCAATTTGGCGGGAGGTAATCCAAGAAGGCTCTATTGCCTGGAGAGCGTAATCACCAAAGTTTAAGGTACTACCGCGATAAGCCATGCCTCTCATGCGACCGCGATGCTGTTTACGATATTTCGTTCTTCTGGGACTAAGCATAATAATATTATTTTGCTAAATAAGTCTTGTTGATAGTTACTCAGAGCGATCATCAAATTTCTGACGGCGACGCTGACGGCGAGGAGCTTGACTAGGAACAGCGGCTGCTGCTTCTTCCTGTCCTGGAATAATTTCGCCTTTAAATACCCAAACCTTAACTCCAAGAATTCCATAAATAGTCAAGGCAGTGCGATAAGAGTAATCAATATCTGCTCTGAGGGTGTGTAAAGGGACTCGACCTTCCCTAACCCATTCTGTACGGGCAATTTCTGCACCGTTTAAACGACCACTGACCTGAATCTTAATACCCAGGACTTCAGCCCGCTGCGCTCTTTGAACTGCCTGGCGAACCACTCGACGAAAAGAAACTCTTCGCTCTAACTGCTGACAAATATACTCGGCAATCAAAGCAGCATCAGCATCCACGCGGGGTACTTCTATGACGTTGATCCGAATTTGGCGAGCGTTGCCCACTTTTGCCTGTAGCTCGGTTCTCAATTTCTCAATCCCTGAACCGCCACGACCAACAACTACACCAGGTCTAGCGGTGTGAATTGCTAAATCAATTTGATCGGCTTTACGCTCAATTTTGACCTGAGAAATGCCCGCATTGCTCAGTTCTTTGTTAACGTAATCCCTAATTAAACGATCTTCTAGCAATAATTCTGGATAGCGTTTAGTATCAGCGTACCAGCAAGATTGGTGTTCTTTGGTAATACCCAGACGAAAGCCCGTTGGGTGTATCTTTTGTCCCACAAATGTTTCCTCGTAATAGTAATTAATTAAATTCTGAAATTTAAGGATTCTAATTGGTTACTTCAGGAGCAACAGCCACAGTGATGTGACAGGTTGGCTTACGAATTTGATAAGCCCTACCTTGCGCTCTAGGACGATAACGTTTGAGAACAGGACCCCCATCAGCAAAAGCTTTGCTGATTACCAAAGTTGCGGGATCTAAGCCGTTGTTATGTTCTGCGTTAGCCACAGCCGATCGCAATGCTTTTAAAATTGGATCGCAGGCTTTATAAGGCATGAATTCGAGAATGATTAATGCTTCTCGATATTGGCGACCACGAATTTGATCTAACACCCGTCTGACCTTAAAAGGAGACATCCGAATGTATTTGGCGATCGCCTTTACTTCGTTATTAGTATCTATTGCCATAGCGGTACTCAATATCTAGCGTCTCCCTTTTTTGTCGCTTTTAGAATGACCCCTAAAAGTACGGGTAGGAGCAAATTCTCCTAGTTTATGTCCGACCATCTGGTCACTAATAAACACAGGAATGTGCTGGCGACCATTGTGGACAGCAATTGTATGTCCCACCATTAGAGGCAAAATAGTTGAAGCTCTCGACCAAGTTTTGATTACTTCTTTTTTGTTACCAGCGTTCAACCTCTCAATTTTTTTGAGGAGACTGTCGGCGATAAATGGTCCCTTTTTTAAAGAACGACTCATATTTTTTCAATTAATAATGAATTAACGACGACGGCGAACAATCAGCCTGTTGCTGGGTTTGTTCTTCTTGCGAGTTTTCTTACCCAAAGCTGGTTTACCCCAAGGGGAAACAGGACCGCTTCTACCAATAGGGGCGCGTCCTTCACCACCACCATGAGGGTGATCGCAGGGATTCATCGCACTACCACGAACTTCAGGTCTTCTACCTAAATGGCGCATTCTACCTGCTTTACCCAACTTGAGGTTACGGTACTCAACGTTACCAACCTGTCCGATAGTGGCATAGCATTCTTTGCGCACCATTCTTACTTCTTTAGAAGGAAGACCAATAGTTACATAATCACCTTCTTTTGCCATCACCTTGGCAGCAGCGCCAGCAGCCCGAACAATTTGTCCGCCTTTACCAGCTACAAGCTCAACGTTGTGAACAGTTTCACCCAGAGGCATATTGCTCAGAGGTAAAGCATTACCAACTTCAATTGGCGCATCTTCACTGGCAATAATTGGTGTGCCTACTTTCATCCCTACAGCAGCTAATATGTAGCGTTTTTCGCCGTCTTCATACTGAACTAGAGCAATACGAGCATTGCGGTTGGGATCGTATTCGATCGCAATTACTTCGGCTGGAATATTACGCTTATCACGACGAAAATCAATGATGCGGTAAAGACGCTTATGCCCTCCACCACGACGACGGCTAGTAATTACACCGCGGTTGTTACGTCCTTTCTGACGGTGTTTATATTTGGTTAAAGACTTTTCTGGCTTACTTTTGGTGATTTCCGAAAAGTCGGGAACTATCGCTTGGCGTGTTCCTGGTGTGTATGGTCTAAATGAACGAGTACCCATAATTTGCTTTTAGATTAGCTTTTTCGAGTTCTATATTTTGGACTGCGTTTTATACGTCAGGGAATAAGGCAATTGAATCCCCATCTTTGAGCGTAACAATTGCTCTTTTGTACTGGGCTTTGTAACCTAAAAATTTACCTACCCGACGCTTTTTACGAGGCAAAGTCAAAGTATTTACTTTAACAACAGTGACATCAAACAGGCTTTCGATAGCTGCTTTAATATCGGGCTTGGTTGCTTTAGGCAATACATCAAAAACGTATTTACCAAGCTCCATCTGCATCGTGCCTTTCTCAGTAATGATTGGCTTGAGGATCAAGTCGGCTAAATCTCTCTCTTGGTATCTAGTCACCGTAAACCTCCTGTATCTGTTCTAAGGCATCTTTTGAGATTACAATTTTCTTGACGTTAAGCACATCAAGAACGTTGAGGTTAGTTGCCTTAATCAGTTTGACTTTAGCAATATTGCGAGTTGACAAGTTAACGTTGTCTGATACTTCTTTGAGGATTAGCAAGACTTTAGCGTCAGAATTTACACCCCAACGATCTAAAGCTGCAATAACTTCTTTTGTTTTGGGGCGGTCAAGTTCAGCAGCAAAATTCTCGACGACGATAATATCTTCTAAACGAGAGCTAAAGGCTGTTCTCAACGCCAAACGTCTCTCTTTGCGATTCATCTTGGTGCTGAAATCTCTGGGTTTTGGTCCAAAAATCACACCACCGCCACGCCATAAGGGAGAACGAATCGAACCTGCACGAGCGCGTCCAGTTCCTTTTTGTCTCCAAGGTTTGCGTCCACCACCACGAACTTCAGCACGAGTTTTGCTAGATGCCGTACCTTGACGAGCATTATTTAGCTGACGAACTAATGCACGATGAACAATATGTTCGGCGTTTTCTGATTTGGCTACTTTAAGTTCTAGGGTTGCCTCTCCAGCATCTTCCCCCTGCCAATTTTTGACTACACAATTAACCATAGTTATTTGTTATCTATACTTTATGTTCTTAAATAACAAGCTGTTATTTTTGCCCCACAATGTTGCTGGGAGAGATACTAAGCAAAGATCCAGGCTTACCAGGAATTGCTCCTTTAATAAGCAGCAGGTTTTGCTCAACATCAATTTTGACAACTTTTAATTTGCGGGTGGTTACCTGTTTTCCGCCGTAACGTCCTGCCATTTTCTTACCAGGATAAACACGACCAGGGGTTGTTCCCGCACCAGTTGAACCAGGCGCACGATGGCTTTTAGAACCATGACTCATCAAACCACGCTTAAAGTTGTGCCGCTTATGATAACCAGCAAAACCACGACCCATCGTTTTACCACTAACATCAACGGTAGTATCAGTATTAAAAATTTCAGATATGTCTAAAGCTTTGCCTAGTTCATAATCTTCAGTTTTTTCTAAACGATACTCTTTTAGATGGCGTAGAGGACTAGCACCAACTTTTTTAAGATGACCAAGTTCAGGCTGGGATAAAGCTTTTTCTTTTACCTCTCCATAGCCAATTTGAACTGAACTATAACCGTCCGTATCTTTAGTTTTGATTTGAGTGACGATACAAGGTCCAGCTTGAACAACAGTTACGGGAATAGCATTTCCTGTTTCTTTGTCAAAAACTTGGGTCATGCCAACTTTAGTGCCAAGAATGCCGATAGACACGAGTTTAAACTCCTCTATAATTGCAACATAATAGATTAAGCTCTATTTCTCAAGAACTTTGGGCTTAGATGTATTACCGCAGATTACTGCTATCAAAAGGCGGTGTAACATCAACTGACAAAAAAATAATCATCTTGATAGGCACTTCCTTAGACGAATCTATGCTTTTACATAAATCCGCTGTTGGTCAAACCGCTATTAATCAAAGATGTACAGCAGCAAATATATAATTTTTTTTCTAAGATCTTATGATTCGATTCAGCTTTATACTGTTTCTAACCCTTAAAGTTACCTTGATCCTCTAAGACTTAAAGAAAAATTGCTTCTTCAGTATCTCCATGAGGAGGTAGCAAACCCTATAAAATTTCTCACTAACCCCGTAACGAGATTGTTTTCTGCGGTGAACAAACACTGTGAAAACTCACTAATTTAGTCTTAGAAGTAAAAGCGAAAATCACTTATCTTCTACGACTGGGGGGATGAACTAGATTTTTATCTATTATGTGAGATTTGCCAGTTTTAACCACAATTACTAATGGTACATGATGGGGTGAGTTTCTGACAAGGAATATTTTAATATTTTTGGGAAATGAAGGAAAAGCATTATTAGCAGTATTTGAAGCTGGATAGGATAGTGAAAAAATGATGCCTAAACACCGAGAAATAATCGCATCCGAACACAGAAGAAAAGGAGAAGAAGTAATTAGCTTAGATTGGACTCTAACTCATCATGAAAAAGGAGAAAAAATTTATGGTGTTAAAAAGCTATACGACTATGTCGAAGGAAAGATGAGTCTCTATCAAACAGTAGTTACAGCTACTATCGCCAATCGAGAAATTATTGATGGAATAGAGTTAGTTATACAAGAACCAAGCTACGAAAAAGAAGAATTAAACTATTTGAAAATGACTCGTCAAGAAAGTTATGACCAGATGGAGAAAGTTAGGGAAAGACTAATAGAGCTATTCCATTATCAGAAAAATCGTTTAGCTTA
>JBBSPC010000103.1:0-18912 GCA_038259125.1 Chroococcales cyanobacterium
CTAAAAAGAGTTATTCTCGACCCAAAAAATCACAAACAAAGACAGCTTAACTATATTTTTGGCTAATTATTTTCTCTTTTAGCTATTTTAAACTGGCTGAACTATTTTCTCATGATTTTTTTTAGTCTAAACTACAGTTATTACTGGAGTCTTACACCTATAACTAAATATGGTTTGGGGTATTATCTTTGGATAGCCTCCTTTACCGTTTTTTGTGTAGGTCAAGGCTTATTGTTAACAAACCAATCAAGAAAATAATCAGAAAATTATCCCTGACGATATCGGCTACTTGCTACTTATTCATTCATACCCTCAAAGAAATCAATCGTACTTTTCAAAGCTGCGACGAAAGTATCAATTTCTTCACGGGTGTTGTAAAAATATAGACTAGCTCTTGCGCTACCAGAGGCGTTTAAGATACGGTGTAGTGGTTGAGTACAGTGATGACCTGAGCGAATAGCAATACCTTCATGATCTAAGAGGGTTGCTAAGTCGCTGGCGTGTATTCCTGGCACGTTAAAAGATGCTAAAGCTGCTCTGCCTTTACCATCTGGAGTAGGTTTATTACCGTAGATTCTGAGGTTAGGAATTGTTTCTAATTGCTTAAACAAATAAGCAGTTAACTCTTCTTCATAAGCGTGAATCTTATCCATGCCTATATTAGTAAGATAATCTACTGCTGCACCAAGGGCGATCGCTTCACCGATAGCAGGTGTTCCCGCTTCAAATTTATGGGGTAAGTCGCCATAAGTAGAATGATCGAGAAATACCTCGTCAATCATTTCTCCACCACCCATAAAGGGAGGCATGGCTAGCAAGATATCTTTCTTGCCATAAAGAAAACCAATTCCTGTAGTAGCACACATTTTATGTCCTGATGCCACTAACCAATCGCAATCCATTGCCTGAACATCAACAGGCAGATGGGGAACACTTTGACAAGCATCGATTAAGACTTTTGCGCCATATTTATGAGCTTCAGTGGTAATTTCTGTTACTGGGTTAATTACTCCCAAAGTATTAGAAACATGAACAAGAGAAACTAGCTTAGTTTTACTGGATAACAAAGACTTGTATTGCTCAAAATCAAACTCTTCGCTGGGAGTAATTTCGACATATTTAAGTACTGCACCAGTTTTCTGAGAGATAAGCTGCCAGGGAACAATATTGCTGTGATGTTCCATTACTGAGAGAACAATCTCGTCTCCAGGCTTGAGGTTAGCTAGTCCCCAACTATATGCCACCAAGTTAATTGCTTCACTGGCGTTACGAGTAAAAACAATCTCTTCACGAGAGGCGGCATTGATAAACTGAGCAACTTTATCTCTTGCCCCTTCATAGGCATCCGTAGCCCTCCCGCTTAATGTATGCGCCCCACGGTGAACATTGGCGTTATCCTGTTGATAATAATGTTGCAATACATCTAATACTGCTTGAGGTTTTTGAGAAGAGGCAGCACTATCGAAGTAAATTAAGGGATTGTCGTTAACCTTTTGATGTAAAATTGGAAAGTCGCCTCTGACGCGATCGCCTAAAGTTTTTTCTTTGATTAAGGTCATATTTCTAGAAATTGCTGTGTTATTTTTTATTGACGATTTTTTGCTCAATAGTCTGGGTAATTCTGTTTCTCAAAGATTCTAGAGGAATGCGATCGACGATTTCGGCTGCAAAAGCATCAATTAATAATTGATTTGCATCCGCTTCACTTAAACCACGACTACGCAGATAGAAAATTTCTTCGGCTTCTAGCTGACTTACGGTAGCACCATGGGCGCACTTTACATTGTCTGCGGTGATTTGCAATTCTGGCTTTGTGTCTACCCTAGCTTTGGAAGAAAGCAATAGATTACGGTTTAGCTGTGTGGCATCTGTAAGTTGTGCTTCTTTGGGAACAAATACCTTACCGTTAAAAACTGTATGGGCGCGATCGCCTACAATACATTTATGCAGTTGATCCGTATTGCCGTGGGGTCTGGTTAAGGCAATAATACTATGAGTATCAGATACCTGTTCTCCCGTAGCCACCGTCAAACCATTAAGATTGCTTTGGGTTTGTTCTCCCTGCTGCAACACCTCTGGGTTATGACGAAATAGTTTTGCACCCAAATTAATTTCGTTAATTGTGTAGTGACTATCACGCGCTTGAGATACAGCAGTTTTGCCAATGTGAAAGCTAGCTGCTGATTCTTGTTGTAAACGGGTATGATTTACCCTAGCGTTATCTTGAACAAAAACTTCGGTAACGGCGTTAGTGAAGTATTCTCCTGTACCGATATATTCTTCGATTAAAGAAATATTTGAACCACTTTCCGTCACCACTAAGGTACGAGGTTGAGCAAAGATAGACTCTGATTCGCCATCGGCGATAAACACTAGATGTATAGGGGTTTCTGACATCACATTTTGACTTGCCCAAATTACCGCTATATCTGAACCGCCAGCAGTATTTAGTGCTGTAAAAGCATCTTCTGCACCATGTTGTTGAGCAAAATATTGAGCAGCATCATAGTCTTTAGGTAAATCATTTAAGTTACCGACATAGATACCTGTAGGTAATCCAAATATGTTTGATAATTCAGCATTGTATCTACCGTTGACAAATATTAAACAACTATTTTCTGTTTCTGGTGTGGGCGAACAGCCGTTTGTCCCTACATTCGATGCTGCAAGCAATTTTGCCTTTGTCAAAGATGACAAATCAATAAAACGCCAGTCTTCATCTTTTTGCGTTGGTACAGATAAACGAGACAACCAATTTTTTGACTGTTGACGAACATTTTGCAACCACTCAGGTTCATTTTCTCGCACCTGGCATTGCTGCAACAAACCTGTAAAGAAAATATCTTCTATTACTTTTGTTTCATGCAGCTTAGAAACAGTAGCAAAGGGAATCTGTACTGCCATTATCCAACCTCCGCAGGTGACTTGTCATCAAGAAAATCGTAACCGCGACTTTCTAATTCCAATGCAAGTTCTTTTCCGCCACTGGTGATAATCTTGCCATCCCCCATGACGTGAATAAAATCTGGTTCAATATATTCTAATAAACGTTGATAATGAGTAATTAATAAATAACCCTTTTCAGGAGTTTTTAACTGATTTACCCCATCAGAAACTATTCTCAAAGCATCAATATCTAAACCTGAATCAATCTCGTCCAAAATAGTCAGAGTGGGATTGAGTAATGCCATCTGAAGAATTTCGTTGCGCTTTTTCTCCCCACCAGAAAAGCCTTCATTTAGGCTTCTGGCTAAAAAGCTAGGATTCATTTTCACTACTTCTAGCTTTTCTTCGATTAGATCTTCAAAATCGAAGGTATCTATTTCTTCTAATCCCTGATACTTGCGCTTGGCGTTGTATGCCACTCGCATAAAGTCGAGATTACTTACCCCAGGAATTGCTAAAGGGTATTGAAAAGCCAAAAAGATGCCGCTATTAGCTCTTTCGTCAGGCTCTTTGGCAACAATATTCTCACCCTGGTAAATAATTTCTCCGCCAGTTATTTCATAGTCAGGATGCCCTGCGATTATCTTAGATAGGGTGCTTTTTCCTGAACCGTTGCGCCCCATAATAGCGTGGATTTCTCCCGCCTTAATTTCTAGATTGACACCCTTAAGAATCGGCGTGCCGTCAACGTTGGCTGTTAAATTGCGTATTGATAAGATTGTTTCGCTCATTGTTTAATAAACAATTTCTGACTATAGGTTTAAAGACTCTCAAACTCAGTAGGGTATGCTATCTGCTGAAAATAATTATCTGATAAATTAAGAATTAAAACAACAAAAAGGTTGTTTAAGTCTATTTTAGACTACATTGATTAGCGATATGTTGTCAAAACTGAAAATTTTTCTTGATTGGTTCATGGACAGCGATCGCTTTACACTCTTTTAGGAAGTAATTTTCTACCGCGATCGGTAAATTCGATCGCATTACCTAATAGATTAATTAATACTTGTCGTAGGCGTTTGCGATCGGCTCGAAAATGGTGGGGTAATTCATCCTTAGTCTCATATTTAAAACGGCGATCGCAATTAACTAATCTAAGCCAAACTAATCCTGCCAAGGAGTCACTGACAAAAAAAGATTAATGATTTACAAGCTATGAGTCGATCAAATTCTGTTTGTCAAGATTTGAAGTGATTGCTCACTCTTATTGCACATATTTTAAATATCTATCTCTTTTTTGTTTTGATTGTTACATCATGAACAAAAAATAAAAGTTATCAATGTATTAAAAAGAGATCCTTGCAGTGTCTGTAGTTTTACAACAGAGTGATCTTTAGATAAGGCAAAAAATACATTAACTCTAATCTAAATCTTCAAGCAAAAATTATGCCGACATCACTTCACAAAAGTTAATATTGGTATATAATTACTGACAAATTAAATTTACATTTCTCAACACTTTTCGATATTTAAGCAAATTTATTAGAAAAGATATATCCCTTATCCTCAAAGTCTTTACTATGAACAATACTCAAACTAAGCAGGCATCAATGCCCCATGTTGTTATCGTTGGCGGTGGTTTTGGCGGGCTTTATGCAGCAAAATCTCTCAAGGATGCTCCCGTCAAAGTAACTTTGATTGACAAGCGTAATTTTCATCTATTTCAACCACTTCTATATCAAGTAGCTACTGGTACATTGTCTCCTGCAGATATCGCTTCGCCTCTGCGGGTCATTTTGAGTAAGCACAAAAATACTCAAGTCTTGCTAGATAAAGTAATAGATATCGACCCAGAAGCAAAGAAAGTATTTTTAGAAGAGAGAGAAGAGTTAGACTATGATGCGCTGATTGTGGCAACGGGTGTGAGCCATCACTATTTTGGCAACGATCAGTGGCAGAATGATGCTCCTGGCTTAAAAACCGTAGAGGATGCTTTGGAAATGCGTCGTCGTATCTTTATGGCGTTTGAAGCAGCCGAAAAAGAACCAAATCCTGAAAGACGTAAAGCTTTGCTTACCTTTGTAGTTGTGGGTGGTGGTCCAACGGGAGTCGAATTAGCTGGTGCGATCGCCGAAATTGCCCATCAGTCAGTTAAAAACGATTTCCGCAATATCGATCCTACCCAAGCCCAAATATTGTTATTTGAAGGTATGGACAGAATTTTGCCTCCCTACCCCGAAGAGTGTTCGGCTGACGCGCAAAAGGCTTTAGAAGAGCTTAGGGTAAATGTTCAAACTAAAACCTTGGTAACTAATATTGCCGATAATTCTGTCACCTTTCGTCAGGGTGAGGAAACAAAAACTATCCAAGCTCATACTATTCTCTGGGCAGCGGGAGTTAGAGCTTCTTTTATGGGGAAAGTTTTAGCCGAGCGCACGGGGGCAGAATTAGATCGTGCAGGCAGAGTTATGGTTGAACCTGACTTGAGCTTGAAAGGCTATAGCGATATTTTTGTCATTGGCGATTTGGCTAACTTTGCTCACCAAGGCGATCGCCCTTTACCTGGAGTTGCTCCAGTAGCTATGAAGCAGGGGGAATACGTGGCGGATTTAATTACTAAGCGCACCGTCGGTAAAACCGTTGGACAATTCAAGTATCAAGACTTCGGCAGCATGGCAGTAATTGGGCAAAATAAAGCTGTGGTAGACCTTAACTTTGCCAGATTCTCTGGTTTTGTCGCCTGGATTATTTGGATCTTTGCTCACATTTATTATCTAATTGAGTTTGATAACAAACTGATTGTGATGATTCAATGGGCTTGGAACTATATTACTTTAGGCAGAGGAGCGCGTTTAATCACCCAAAGACCTTCCCTACAGTTAGAAATCGAACCTCCCAAGAAGCCAGAGAGGGCTGCATCTCAATCTAAAGAGACAGTATCAGTTTAAGAGCTTGATTTTTACATCTGCCTGACTAATCTATTAGTCAGGCTTTTTTGGCTCAATTTGGTTCATTTAAAGCCTCTATTATCCTTGTACTTTAGTTGCTAGTTTGTAAGGTTAGCGATCGCTCAATCTAACCAATATTAAAATTAACTTTAGATGATTTCTTTTGTATTACTAAAAAAGCATTTTATAATAAATGACTCAGATGTAATGGATAAAAAAATGAGTCTAAAAGATAAAATTGGAGAAGACATCAAAACGGCAATGAAAGCCAAAGATAAGATTCGCTTACAGACAGTACGCGGGATCAAAAAAGCAATCTTAGATAAAGAAGTTGAAGTTCGCCCCAAGGGTCAAGATAGTCTTACCCCAGAACAAGAAATAGAATTGCTTTCCCAGCAAGCAAAACAACGCCGTGATTCTATTGAGCAGTTTACAGATGCAGGAAGAGACGACTTAGCAGCAAAAGAAAGCCAAGAATTGGCTATTATTGAAACCTATCTACCAGAACAAGTAAGCGATAGTGAATTAGAAGTTATTATCGATGAGATTGTTACTGATTCTGGAGCAACATCACTCAAAGATTTGGGCAAAGTAATGGGTCCTGCCATGCAGAAGTTGAAGGGGAAGGCGGATGGTAAAAAAATTCAGGCGTTAGTCAAAAGTAAATTATCTTGATATTTTCGTGTTCGGGGAGAGCTTTGGCTTTCCCTGTTGCTAAATATAACAAAATCGTTAGTTAATCAATTTAAAATATCTCCACCCATCATCCGACGATAACGAATTTCCAATTCTTGTTTTAAAGATGGTGAATTCTCTAACAACTTATCGGCAGCAATAATTTTTTCTGCTGCTTCTCTGGCTAAATTAAGCACTTCTTGATCTTCTACAAGGCTAGCTAAAGCAAAATCTGGTAAGCCTGACTGACGAGTGCCTAATACTGCCCCAGGACCTCGAAAACGCATATCTGCCTCGGAGATAAAAAAACCATCTTGAGATTCTTCTAGCACTGCTAAACGCTGTCTGGCTTCGACGTTTTTAGTACTGCTCATTAAGAAGCAATAAGACTTACTATTTCCTCTACCAACTCTTCCCCGTAGCTGATGTAGTTGCGATAAACCAAAACGTTCGGCATTTTCAATTACCATTACCGTTGCGTTAGGTACATCCACTCCTACCTCAATTACCGTAGTAGAGACAATAATTTGACACTCGTTATCGCGAAAGGAATTTAAAGCCGCATCTTTATCGGCTGAACTCAGGCGACCATGGAGTAGAGCAATTTGGAACTCTGGAAAGATTACCTCTGATAATCTTTGATGTTCTTCGGTAGCAGCTTTGAGGTCGAGCTTTTCTGATTCTTCTACCAAAGGAAAAATAATATAAGCCTGTCTACCTTGGGCAATTTCGCGACGAATTAAATCATAGACTTTTTTGCGATCCTTACCCTTTTTTGCCATAGTATCGATCGCCACTCTTCCTGGAGGCAATTCATCAATCTGGCTTACGTCTAAATCACCATGAAGAGTTAAAGCTAGAGTACGAGGAATAGGAGTAGCGGTCATAGTTAAGACGTGGGGAGATTTTCCTTTATTTAATAAACGCGCTCGTTGTTGTACCCCAAAGCGATGCTGTTCGTCGATAACAGCTAGACCTAGCTTGTGAAAGTTAACTGGATCTTGAATTAGAGCATGAGTGCCGACTAAAAGTGGTAGTTCCCCATTTTCTAGCTGAGAATGAATTTCTCGTCGTTTAGCAGTTTTGGTTGAACCCGTAAGCAACTCTACAGGCAGATGCAATAGGTTAAACCAAGTAACTAATTTACGGTAGTGTTGTTCTGCTAATACTTCTGTTGGTGCCATTAGTGCTGCTTGATAACCAGACTGAATAGCAGCGAGGATCGCATACACTGCCACAATTGTTTTGCCTGAACCCACATCTCCCTGTACTAGACGATTCATGGGTGTATCAGAAGTACCTAAGTCTTTAAATATCTCGTTAACTACTCTTGCTTGAGCGTTGGTTAACTTAAAGGGTAAGATCTGATTAAATTGTTCAATTAACTCCCCTTTGGGGGCAAAGCTAGCACTAGATTGATTTTGTCTTAGCTGTTGACGACGTTGCAAAAAGCCTAACTGAAGATAGAAAAACTCGTCAAAGACTAATCTGCGTCTGGCGTGGTCAAGTTCTTCGCGGTTTTCGGGAAAATGAATACAGGCGATCGCATTTTTTAATTTAACTAATCCATAATAATTACGCAGTTCGCTCGGCAAAGGATCGGGCAACTGGGCAGCAGCAGGTAAAGCAGCAATAATCGACTTTCTAACCGTATCAGCAGGAACACCCTCGGTTAAAGGATATACGGGTAACAATCGACCAATTTTGATTGATTCAATACTTGCCCCTGCACCATCTAATACTTCAATTTCTGGCTTATCTAAGGTAACTCCATATTTATTCTGTTTGACTATCCCTGAAGCTGCTACCAACGAGCCTACAGGATAGTTTCGCTTATAGCTTTCTTGGGAACCACGATGGCTAAATCTTGCACCCATCAAAAAGCGATTGAGCTTAAGTCTACCAGTGGCATCTACTAAAATTAATTCAAAAATAGTTAGTTTTTTGTTCTTGGGGCTGCTAAAGCACTTACAGCTTTTAACCGTACCAATTACGGTTACGGTTTCTCCTGCCTCAAGATTGGCAATTTGCACCTGACGAGCATAGTCAAGATGATCGCGGGGATAATAAAACAATAAATCTCTGACTGTATAAAGCCCTAGCTTTTCTAAATAATTACTTCTGCGTCCAATGTCAATTACTCTACTCAAAGGCTGATCTAAAGTAATAGTCTGATTGAAATAAGTCTTAGCTTGGGGACTACTTAAGGATGCGGTGCGGGGGGCTTTTGGCTGAGGTGGTATATCTGGAGTTTCGGCGATCGCTTTTTGCTTATAAAGAAAGTTACGAGTACCAATAACTAACTGTTTTCTTTGGGCAGCACTTAAGTTACTATAGCCAGCAAACTTTTGAGCAATATCGTGCCACTGCATTTTATCTCCAGGGGCAATATTCTGAGGCGGTTTGCCCAAGCTAAGACAGAGAAACTCACTAAAGCGATATTGATTGCCAACGATATCTGTATAGCCCCTTTCAGCCTCTACAGACAGTGCTTTTTGCAATCTTACCCAATCTAGACTTTGCTTACTCATCCTCAATCTTTAATTGCGATCTACACTTTCCCCAGATTGAATCTTAGTTAAATTAAATTAGGGGAGATTATTTAGTTTAGACGACTGACATCATAACTTTTGCTTTTAGTCGAAGTCAAAGTTCTAAACTAGCCTAGAAAAATAGCTATTTCTTTTATGACCAAAAGTCAAAGTATCGTGCGTGGGGCATTTTTTATCGTTGCTTCAGAATTGAGTTTTGCCCTTAGTGCAGCCATAATTAAGCTGGTATCGGTTTCCTTGCCCAATGAATCAATTGTATTTTTCCGCAATCTATTTGGACTGGCTATCTTGACACCTTTACTAATTAAAGCTGGCAGAAAAATCCTGCATACTGACTGCCTGCATCTACATTTAGTTCGTGGTGGTTTTGGCATGGCTGCTATGTATAGCTTTTTCTATGCTTTAGGAAAAATTCCTTTGGGAGATTCAATGCTGATCAAATCAACTATTCCTCTAATTATTCCCTTTGTGTCTTTAATTTGGCTTAAAGAGAGTATTACTAGGCGAGTGATTTTAGCTGGTGTATTAGGATTTATAGGAGTATTCCTGATTTTAGAACCCAATGGGCAGACAGATTGGGCAAGTTTAATTGCCTTAGGCAGTAGCTTTATGGCTGCGATCGCTTTTGTAACCGTCCGCAAGCTTTCTGCAACCGAACCGACTCTACGCATAGTTGCTTACTTTGCCATTTTTGGGATGTGTATCTCTGCCATTCCTTTGACTTGGGTTTGGCAAACTCCTACCTCCAATGAATATTTAATGTTAGTAGGCGTAGGATTGACCACAACTATCGGTCAATTATTACTCACTCGCGGATATCAAAATGCCCCTGCCTCCAGCGTCGGCATCTTTACCTATACTTCCGTACCTTTTGGTACGTTTTTAGGCTGGTTATTCTTTGAAGAAATCTTAGATATCAATTCTTTTTTTGGAGCTATTTTAATTATTTTGGCTGGCTTTATTATTTTACGGACGAAAGTGATTCAAGAACAACCTAATAATTAATGCTGGCAAAAAATATTAACTGATAAACACTTCTTTATTCTAACTAATTGTTATTCGGACATTTTTATCCCAAAATAAAGTGATGAAACCTGAACATAGCAACTCAACAAATCGTTTTTCTTTCCCTGCTACTTTAACTCCAGATTTGGATAATGGGGGTTATGTAGTTACTTTTCGCGATCTGCCAGAAGCTATTACACAAGGTGATTCTATTGAAATTGCTTTAGAAGCTGCGGATTGTATTGAAGAAGCGATCGCAGCTAGAATTGGCGATCATTTGGATATACCAAAACCTTCAGATCTTCTTGAGGGTGAATATTTAGTTACAGTACCAATGCAAACAGCATTAAAAGCAGCAGTTGCGATCGCTATGTCTGAGTCTAAAATGAATCAAGTTCAGCTAGCGAATGCTCTTAAGGTTCATGAAAAAGAAGTACAGCGCATTCTCGATCCTCATCACGGGACAAAATTAGGTTATTCTAGGATAAAAATTTGAGTGAAGTAGTATTCTCCTTGTTTATTTTTTGCTACTCCAATGCCTGTTAGATTATAGTTTCCTACTATGTTTTGTCTATGACCTTCACTTTTTATCCACCCAGTTACGGCTTCACTAGCAGGATCGCGATATCCTTGATTGTAAGCTACGTTTTCTGCTGCACTACTAAAAGCAATATTATTTTTTAAAGCTTTTACTCTAGAGTCAAAACCCTGATGACCAAACTTTACTTTTTGTTGTGCCATATTCTGGCTGTGAATTTGAGCTTGCTCGCTTATTTTAGTATTTAATTTTAAAGGCGGAAGATCGACAGAGGCGCGATATTTATTTATTTGCTGATGAACTTGTTGAGCCAAATTGTTCAATTCCGAATCTTGTTGAGTTGCTGCTACGGAATTGCTTTTTTGAGCATATTCTTGGCTATAAACTTCGTTAGATAGTATGCACGTAAACAATGTAATAATAGCAGTTGAGAAAATTTTTGCTATTAGAGAAGTCTGTAAAGAGATTCGAGATTTAAACATTATTTCTAGATTGGGCGAAAAAAATCATCTTTCTTGTATGATTGAACTGCAATTAGAATCAGTTAAGACAAAATCTGATTTTATTAATACTTTAGTCAAAATAGGCTCGTCATTAGGATATAGCTTTACTGTCGCCGACGTAGAAGAATCAATCCAAAGTTTTACGAACCAAACCTATACCGATCATATTTGTTTATCAATTGGTTGCTGGAAGCTCAGTTAATTAGAAATTATAAATCCGTGTCCCAATTTTTTAACGCCGAAAAATCAGTTAATCGCAATCATGACGGGGAATCATGGTTGCATCACAGCATAAATCACCCAAATATTGCTCTAGCAGTGCCAACTGGGGCAAATTAAGACTATAGTAAATCCAGCGTCCTGACTGTCTAGGAGAAATTAATTTTGCTTCTTTTAGAGTTTTAAGATGAAAGGATAATTTAGATTGGTTAACGTTAAGGCGATCGCACAAATCACAAACGCACAGTTCTTGCTCACGTAGTAGTTGAACGATTTTGAGGCGTAAAGAATCAGATAGGGCATGAAAGCCTGTCATAATATAAATATTTGCAGGATTAGAAACTTGCATCAAGTTTTCTTGAACTAAAATTATTGTTAATTAGTTTAGCAAATTAGATCATTGATAACGTTGCTCAATCTAGGCAGCAAAGAACAGATAAGTAGGTAGGCATAATTAATTAAAAATGATTACTGATTTAAATAGTGAAGCATTTAATTATGCTCCCAAAATAATTAATAGAGCAAAAAGAGCTTTATCCTGTTCTCCCTTTTGCCTTAAGCTATTTAAAGATATGCGTAATCAAAGCGTACCAATTCAGCAAATTGCTGGTGAAACAGGAATTAAATTGGGTTATGCTGCTCAGGCTTTTAGTGAACCAAAAACTGAAGCCAAACTAGTTTGGTTAATTAATGTGGGCTTGTTAAGACGAGAAGTAGATGGACAGGGATTAACCGATAGTTTTCGTTTAACCCCTTTGGGTAGAAAGATTGTGGCACAATGGGAACAGTCACAAAATCAGATTCCTCCTGCTTCTTTGATAGATCGAGTTTTCAATTGGCTCAATCATTGGTTAAAATAAACGCTTTAATAATATGAACTGCTGATCTAGCTGTTATAACAGTGTATATATTCCAGCACAGGAGCGATCGATGAAAGCGATTATGGTGGTCGGGACAACATCTCATGCAGGAAAATCCTTCCTGACTGCTGCACTATGCCGTATTTTGGCGAGACAGGGCTGGCGAGTTACTCCCTTCAAAGGGCAGAACATGGCACTAAATGCCTATGTAACATCGACTGGAGGAGAAATAGGACACGCTCAGGCAGTTCAGGCTTGGGCAGCGGGAGTTGCCCCCAGAGTAGAAATGAATCCCATTCTCTTAAAGCCTCAAGGGGATATGACTTCTCAGATAATTATTAAGGGCAAGGCTGTAGGTACAGTTAAAGCCAGCGAATATTATGAGAAATATTTTGATTTGGGCTGGGAAGTAATTCAAGAGTCCTTATATCGTCTATCTTTAGAATTTGATTTAGTTGTCTGCGAGGGGGCAGGAAGCCCCGCAGAAATTAACCTCAAGCATCGAGATCTGACTAACATGAGAGTTGCTAAACATCTTAATGCGCCAACTATTTTGGTGGTAGATATTGAGCGTGGTGGCGCGTTTGCTCACGTAGTAGGCACGTTAGAATTATTAGACCCTCAAGAGCGATCGCTTGTCAAAGGGGTGGTAATTAATAAATTTCGAGGACAGAAAGAACTTCTCGACTCAGGTATCGAATGGTTGGAAGCAAAAACCCAAGTACCTGTCTTGGGTATAATTCCCTGGAGTAATGAGCGGTTTCCCTCCGAGGATTCTCTCGATTTGTTAGAAAGAAATCGCCGTCGTGGTAGCCAAGATATTAATATTCACGTTATTAGACTACCAAGAATTGCCAACTTTACTGATTTTGACCCTTTGGAGGCAGAATCTTCTGTAGCAGTTAACTATATAGATATTCAAGATTCTTTAGGACACCCTGATGCGGTAATTATTCCTGGAACTAAAACCACTATTGCCGATTTATTAGCAATGGAAAGAAGTGGTATGACAGAGCAAATTAAAAACTATGCTGCTGCGGGAGGTACGGTATTAGGTATCTGTGGCGGTTATCAGATTTTAGGACAGCGTATCATCGATCCAGAGGGCTTTGAAGGAGAAGCAGGAGAATACAACGCTCTTGACCTATTGCCGATTACAACTATGCTTTCCGCTAACAAAATCGCTCGTCAAAGACAGGTAATTTCCCACTTTCCTCAACCAGGATTACCCGTAGACGGCTACGAAATTCACCAAGGGCGTACTCGTCTTAGTCGTCGTCTCAAAGAAGGAGGAGGAGAAGATGATTATCGACCAATTTTTGATGATGCTGGCTTAGGACTAGTAGACAAAAACCAGTCTGTTTGGGGTTGCTATATTCATGGGCTATTTGATAACGGTGCTTGGCGACGCTCTTGGATTAATCACTTACGTAAGCAAAGGGGAATGTCGTCTTTGGCTACAGGGATTTCTAATTACCGCGATCAAAGAGAGACTACTTTGAATACCCTGGCAGACATTGTGGAAAAACATTTAGATTTAAAGAAAATTTTGTCTAATTATCATTAAAGGTTATCTGTAAAAGTATATGAGTATTAAGGTTTGTTTTCTGCCAGACAATATTACAGTCGAAGCAGAACCAGGAGAACCAATGTTACAGGTAGCAGAACGAGCAGGGGTATTTATTGCCACGGGATGTTTAATGGGTTCTTGTCATGCTTGTGAAGTGGAACTAGGGGATGGAGAAGCTATTTGTGCCTGTATTAGTTCTGTTCCTGGAGACAGATCAGAATTAACAATAAATATATACGATGATCCGACTTGGTAGATTTTTTCAAGGTCAAATTGGCTGTATTGATTATCTTGACCAACGGTCACAGATTACCTATTATTTCTTCCAGCCACTTCATCCCGCAGAGACTCTAAGGCATTAGAAATTTTAACTTCAAATGCAACAGGCTGGCTAATTTGACGAACCTTAGCAGGAAGACTTGCTACAGAATTTGCAGTGCGCTGACGAATTGTATCCAAGCTTTCAGGTGATTGTAGTCTTTTCCCAGACTGCATAATTATTTCTAATAAGCCTTGTTCATCATCATCAGGTATTTCATCTTTTAAACTCAGTCTGTCTGAACTTATATGACCATCAGTTACTTTACGGAATATCTGTTTGCAACCTGGATATGTAAGCTTGTGGCTAGATTGTTTCATAGTCGCAATAGAATCTATTTCTACTAGCTTATATACTCCGTTGACTGTTACACCTGTGACTAATTTAGTACCGATGCCATAGCCGTCTAAAGATGCACCCTGTTGTTGTAGTTTGATGATTTCCCATTCATCTAAATCACCACTGGCAAAGATTTTAGTCTCTGGTAAATAGTGACGTACTTTTTGTGATAACTCTCCTAAATCTCCTGAATCTATTCGTACCCCTCTAACGCTGATTTCTCCTGCATCCATTTGAGCCTGTAGACGTTGTGCTGCTGCTACAGTGTCATAGGTATCAATAAGTAAAGTTGCGTCAGGAAAGTAATTCTGAAAAGCTTTAAAAGCCTCGTCTTCACTACCTGCGATCGCATCAATTGCCATAATTAAAGCATGAGCCATTGTGCCTCGCGGTTTTTCGCCTAGCTTTAATGCTGCTAATACATTCGACGTGCTGTCAAATCCTGCTGCCAAGGCTGCTCTAGCTGCCCAAACTGCTCCTTGGGGACTAAAGGCCCTTCTCGTGCCAAATTCGAGAATAGTCGCCTGTTTTCCCGCAACATCTCTGATTCTTGCTGCTTTGGTAGCAACTATAGTTTGATAATTAATTGTATTCAGTAAATAAGTCTCTACTAGCTGTGCCTGCCATAGTTGAGCTTCAATTCTTAAGATCGGTTCGTTAGCAAATATTGCCGTGCCTTCTGGTACTGCCCAAACATCTCCTGTAAAACCCCCAGAGTCCAATAACTGCCAAAATGCTTTGGGTGCATGAGCGAATATTCCTGTACCTTTTAACGCTTGAATTTGCTCAGAATTAAAGCTCAGTGCTTCTAAATACTCCAATGCCTGAGTCAATCCCATGGCAATTAAATAGCCAAAATTTTCAGGTAAATGCCGTGTAAATAACTCAAAGCTTGCCCTTTTGGTGGCAATTCCTTCCCCCGCATAGCAGGCAGCCATGGTTAACTGGTATAAATCTGTTAATAAGGAGTAATCTTGAGGGTTTATATTTAGCGCATCTTTTGCTAAAATTGTTTTCATACTGAAAATTCAAGCTAATTTTGGTAATTATTACTATAACTATTGCAAAATCGTTTTTGTTTGTCAAGGGCGATTCGCAAAGCGGAGCGGCTGTCGCCTGTAGTTTCTGAGGGCATAATTTGCAAGAAACCCATAAATTACGCCCGAAAAGGCGTTTATAAGCCCCGTTCCCTACTTACGTATTCCTGAATTCAACATATCTCCTAGTCCTTCTCCAACCAAAGACAAACCCGTTACCATAGTTGTCATTGCCAAACCAGGAAAAGTAGCAGACCACCAGACACCCGTAGGCAAAGCATCTAAAGCCAGACGAAGATCGTGACCCCATTCTGGAACTTCAGGAGGTAGACCTAAGCCCAAAAAACCCAAACCACCAAGAATTAAAATTGCATCTGCTGCATTTAAGGTAAACAAAACAGGAACGCTTTGAATTACATTAAAAAACAAATAGCGAGATAAAATCCTGCTGGTAGGTGCGCCCATCGCCTGGGCAGCTTCAATAAACAACTCGGTTTTGACGCTAGTGGTATGGTTGCGAACGATTCGATAATATTGAGGAATATAAGCAATACTTAGAGCTAAAGCTGCGTTTAATACTCCCTGTCCGACTACAAAAGCCAGAGTTACAGACAACAATAATCCAGGTAAAGTATAAATCGTATCCATAAAGAAGATCAGAACTTTATCAATTTTGCCACCAAGATAACCACTTACCAAGCCGAGAGGAACGCCTAACACTAAACTAATAGTTGTCGCCAACACCACTACTTTCAAAGCAGCTTGAGTACCAAAAAGAGTGCGGGAAAACACATCATATCCCTGACGAGTCGTCCCAAACCAATAGTCTGCCCCTGGTGCTTCATCAACTGGATTAGCCAAACCTTCTAGGGGATCTTGTAACCAGCCAATGTCTTGTAATGCGGGAGCAAATAAAGCGATCGCAATACAGCCTAGAGTAATAACTAAGCCGATAATAGTTAAACTTTGGGAGAGAGTAAAACGAAATCGACGAGGTAGTTTAATTGTAGATGTCATAACTCGATAAGAGATAATAGCTTAATCTGGTGGGCATTATAGCTAAACTCTACAAACTTTGAAAATCGTAGTTTTTCTTCTTCAAACATAAAATTGCTGTAGTAGTTAAAAGTTTTTAAAATAAGGAAAAATAAAATTGCCCTATGTCACCTAAAGATGTTCTGTTGGATAAAGTTCTAGATGAAGCGATGGCATTACCTATAGAACAACAAGAAATGTTGATTCAAATTTTACAACGTCGAATGATAGAGAAACGTAGAGATGAAATTGCTCAAGATGCTTTCTTCCCTAGCTGAATTTAGAGCAGGTAAGCTAAAGGTACAAACTGCCACAGAAGCGATTTTAGAGTTGCGAGAGTTTTTAGAAAATGAGTAATGAACAAAATAGTTATTTCTCATAAGTTTAAAAGAGCATTTCGTAAATTTGTCCGTCGTAATCAGCCATTGCAAATAAGAGTCGAAAAAACAATTGAAGATTTATCTGATGACATATTTAATCCATCTTTAGGTACTCATAAGTTAGAGGGAAAATTATCTGGTTTATTATCTTGTTCCTGTAAATATGATTGTTGTGTTGTCTTTTCTGTAGAACAAGATAATCAAAGTGGTGAAACGCTGGTAATTTTATTGGATGTAGGTACACACGACAAAGTTTACTAAAAGTGCATCTTGCTATAGAAGCGATAATTGTCGAAATATAATAAATTGTTAAATCAAAGCTTAGACAATTCAATTTAATTAAACATTATGAAACTATCTGATTTAGACGTAAGAAGTATCGATCGCATTGTGGAAATGGCTTGGGAAGATCGTACCCCTTTTAGCGCGATTGAAACTCAGTTTGGCTTAAAAGAAAAGAAAGTCATAGCTTTAATGAGAAAGGAAATGAAGTATTCAAGCTTTAAGATGTGGCGTGAGCGAGTTACAGGCAGAAAAACCAAACATTTAGCCAAAAGAGACTTTATCGAGGGAAGATTTCGCTGCAAAGAACAGAAATAGGACGATTCGCAAATCGCCCCTACTGATTATTGCAAAAACCAAAAACTGAATTGCTATAAAAATGACAACAAATCAGCGGTCAATAACCAAAACCATAGTCACGTATTTAATTTTAAGCGCGATCGCTTTTTTGATGTTGTTCCCTCTTATGTGGTTAATTGGCACTGCTTTTAAATCTCCCACCGAAGATATATTTGCTTTTCCTCCGCAAATATTCCCGACTCAGCCTACCTTGAGCAATTTTGTAACGGTTTGGCAAAGTTATCCTTTTGGACAATATCTAATTAACAGTACAGTTGTTGCTGTCTCCACCGTAGGTTCAAATCTAATTTTCTGCTCATTAGCAGCCTATCCCTTAGCTCGTTTGTCTTTTCGCGGACGAGAGTTGCTTTTCGCTCTTATTTTGGCAACCATTATGATTCCCTTTCAGATCATCATGATTCCTCTATATATCTTGGCGGTAAATTTAGGCTTGAGAAATACCTATATGGGAATTATTTTGCCTAATCTCACCTCAGCATTTGGGATATTTTTACTCAGACAAGCACTAAAAGCTGTTCCTTTGGAATTAGAAGAAGCTGCACGTATCGATGGCTGTTCTGAACTTGGTATTTGGTGGAATATAATGATACCCGCAATTCGTCCTGCCTTATTCACTCTAGCTATCTTTGTATTCATTGGCTCTTGGAGTGATTTTATCTGGCCTTTAATTGTCTTAGATGATCCAGATTATTACACTTTACCCCTAGCGGTAGAAAATTTGGCTGGTTCTTTTTCATTAGATTGGAGATTGGTAGCAGCAGGTTCAGTTATTTCTATTGCCCCAATTTTAATTTTATTTTTATCGATCCAGCGATATATAATTCCGACGGACGTTGGCAGTGGAGTTAAAGGATAGTGAAGATTGAAGTACCCAATTTTCTTAATCTCTAACTCTAGAAAGATTAAATAAAAAAAAATACCAAATATAGTAAGTAAGCTAAAGAACAAAGTAATAAACATTAAGTTTCAGATAAAGGATAAAAAATGATCGGCAAATTCAAAATATATACAAGTAAATTAACGATCGCCCTAAGCGCGATCGCCTTTACTATCTTTATAGGTTTTAATTCTTTTACTGCTTCGGCTAACGCCTCAGCAAATATAGAAACTTTTAATAATCCTTCCTCTGTACTAGCAGCAACAGCATCTGGAGTTGCCGATCAGGTTGAAGGCAATATGCAAAAGGGCATGGGTACAGCTAAGCGTCGAGCATCAAGCGACATAGATAATAAGGCGGAAGGTGCATTAAACAAAGCAAAAGGTAATGTAAAACAAGGTATTGGCACTAGTAAAAACAAATTAGATGATGCCAAAGATACTGTAGGAGATAAATCGGAAAGTTTTATAGATTCAGTTAAAGACTTCTTTGACTAAAAATAGCTAAATGACAATTTAATGGCTATC
>JBBSPC010000104.1:0-18579 GCA_038259125.1 Chroococcales cyanobacterium
AACACTTGGGCAGATATTTTAAACCGAGCTAACCTTGGTTTTGAGGTAATGCACGAGCGTAATGCTCACAACTTCCCGCTTGATTTGGCTAGTGGCGATATTGCTCCTGTAGCTTTAAGCGCTCCTGTTATCAACGGTTAAGTTGACTTGAATTACAAAATTGTAATTGATTAACTAAAAAATGCTCTCCAGCAATGGGGGGCGTTTTTTTTGCTTGTTTTTTGTTTTTGGGGAGGCACTCAATACGGCGACGCAGGTTCGCCGTATTGAGTGCCGTTGAAGGATGTCGTTACTAAAAAAGATACTAGCCCTCAACATCAGGGTTCAGCATCGATTAATATTTCTTTAATCAAAAGTTGGATAATAAATCTGGTAAAAGTTCATGGTTTCAATTCCATGACCGAGGCAATCAGCCATTTAAGCCATAATTTGCCATTATTGCTCTCTTTTTGCCGTTAATTACTTTGGTAACTATTGTGTTCGCGATCGCATTTTCTATTTTAAGAATGAAACAGCCCTACCAGCGATGGAGGGCATTTTTTTTTGCTTATATTTGCTCGTCGGACAATATGAATTGTACCTACACAGACTCAATAACATAACCTAAAGATGGTAACGCTATAGCTTGTGTTTGCTGGGTAATTTAAACTAATCGAAAGATGAATGGATAGCGAAAAGCTTTTTCTGGAGTTTGTAAACATTGAACGACTGCCCAGATTGAAAAACCCCAATGAATTAAGAGCCATATAGGTCCCAAAATAAGACCTAATAAACCAAGGGTCAAAAAGGAAAGAATAGCAATAATGCCCCCAACAAGCCATACATTTAGATGAAAGTTAATTGCTTCTTTGGCGTTTTCCTTAACTAAAACATCTTCAGACACTACTAAAATTGCAATTGGTATACCTATAGATACTACTAAGGCACTAATAAAGACTGAGCCATGAGCCATGGCAGAAAGCAATTTTTGTTTATCGAAATTAGATTCTGCTTGCATTTTTACCCCTAACAGCATCTGTGATGCTGAAACTTTTTTTAAGACAATTAAATACTATCGTTTGTTCAGTATTTTAAGAAGTAGAAATTACACTAAACAAGATATAAAAAAGCACCCCGCTAATTGTGGATGCTTAATAATTAATACTAGTAGAGTTAGTTTACTTAAATCCTACTGCTGCTTGCCAAACAAAAGCTAAAAGAAGAAAAAACACGGGAATGAGAGGCAAAACGTCTACCAAGGGCTTAAACATAGCATAAGCTTCAGGTAAATCTGCCAGGATTATTGCAGCTTCCATATATCTATATACCTTCCAAAAATTTTCTTAAATAAAATATAATAAAAATACTATCATAAATATGGCTTCAAGCATTTTTTAAAACAATGTCATGGTGATTGAAAATGCTTAAATTTCTTAATTAACGGTTGTGTCTACCAATATTGTTGCGATTTGACGATCGCTTTTCATTATATTTTTTCAATTTTTAAATCAGAATCAAGACAAAGGCGCACTTCCGTATGTACGCTGATCAAGACAAAAGGATTAATGGGTACGAAGAAAGAAACAAGGAAAGAAGAAATAAATTTAAAACCGAAGTAGCTACGATCAGATCTTCACAAAGGATATACATCGATGAATCGGCATCAATTTTGAAAGATGCTACGTCCTAACTCTCTTGTCTTTTACTATATCTAAAGTTGTTATAAATAGTATAATTTTATTGAAACTATAATAAGTTACGAGCTTTTGACTGCAAATAGCGATCAACTAATTCTTTGCTAAGGCGATCGCATGGCGCATCTAAAACTAATACGCCTCGTTGTCTTAATTTGGCAAAGGCTACTTGACGCTGTGCTAATAGATCCAAAGCTACTGCACGGGCATAAGTATCTTTGGTATTGTCGGTAGGAAAATGAGCAATCCGATCGATTACAGGATCTCGGAGAGTGACACAGAAAGGCAGATAGCGAGGAGTTAAACGCATCATGGCACTAAGTAATTCGCTAGAAGCCGTTTCGTCTACTATATCTGTG
The DNA here is from genome assembly GCA_038259125.1 of Chroococcales cyanobacterium. Classification (GTDB taxonomy): domain Bacteria; phylum Cyanobacteriota; class Cyanobacteriia; order Cyanobacteriales; family Xenococcaceae; genus Waterburya. The sequence continues at coordinate 2,033 of JBBSPC010000104.1, forward strand.
ATTACTACCACCAAAGCGCGACGAGTTTGTTGAGTAATTACTTTAGTTACTGCACCGAGGTAATCTGGCTCTAATACTACAGGCTGAATTGGTGTCAGGCGATCAACCAATTTTGATAAATGATGATTTCCTCTTTCTGGGGGTATCCAGGTTGTAATATCGCGATCAAAAGCTGCTACGCCAACTTTATCCCCTCGGCTTAAGCCCGCCAAAGCCAAAGACAAAGTAGCATTTAAACCCCAATCAAATCTTTTTAAACCGCTTACTCTTGCAGTCATTAAACGCCCACGATCTAGTAAGATAAATAAGGTTTGTTCTTGTTCTGGTTCTAAGACTCTAACCACAGGGCGATCGCGACGGGCAGTAGCTTTCCAGTCAATCAGGCGAATATCCTCCCCTTGACTATATTCCCTTAATTCAGCAAATTCTGTACCGTTTCCTAGTCTACGCGCCTGGCGCATTGCACCACTATTTTCGATGGTCAAGCGGATTGAAAGCTCTTTCAAGCCAATCAAATCAGGATAGATTGTTACTTTCTGTTTGGCTGGTACTTTCCAATCTCGCCAAGCTAGACCAAATTTTCCTAACTGACGAATATGAATATCTCCCCATTCGTATTCTCCACGACTATCAGGATGAATAATATAAGCTCGATCGCTAACGCTATTGGCAGGTAAATCAACTTCTAAAGTATCTTTGTTGACTGTAAACTCCTGGGGAAAAGCATCACGAATAAGTGCAGTGGCTTTATTCTTACCAGACTGAACTTTTAACTCGATGGGGTTATCTCTGCCTACAGAAAGACGATCTATTGGCTGGCGTATTGCCTCAATAGCATTAGATTTAACCCCAGAAGCATCAGCAATGGTTGCCATTAGTAAAGCAAAATCATAAATCCCCAGAAAGTTTATACTCACCTGACGATTGATTAAGGCATCGACTAGCGCAGCACTCACTCCACCTATTGATAGCAACACATAACATCGTCTTGATGGAATCATTATTTAAGGGATGAGGGATGAGGAATTGAATTAGTATTTTATTGCTTCGTAAATATTGCTTCAACTTCTAGAGAGCTTTTCCCAAAAAAATTATCAACAATTTAAAAATACTTTGAAACCAATTTAACCCAACCTTGAGTCTTTGAACATCTTGCCTGACTTAGTAGTAGCCCGATCAACAGTGGATGCTAACCAAGAGTTAACATATTTCATATAGTGATATTTAATAATCAGTCAATTTTATTGCTTATTAACAAAGACAATCTCTTTGCTTGAGACTAAAGCGATAACCATTAGGTAAAATATGCAGCTTGGCACCACAAATTGCTAAAGCTTCATCATCTAGAGACTCATTGAGGTTAGTGTGACTAATGTTGGCAACATCAACTATGGTTACTGCGCCTTCACCAATAACTTCTATTTCATCTCCATTTACAGCGATCGCCGTATTTTCGTCAATACCAAAACCCAATACCGCAGGTTGTTGAATTAAAGCAGAAACAAATCTACCCAGTCTGCCTCTTTGGGAAAAATGCTGATCGATCGCAACTTGGGACAAAAAGCCCATACCTGGCTCTAGAGTAACCGTATCAAGACGAGGATTGGTTTCACCTTCGCCTTCGACAATCATAATGTCAGGCATCATAGCAGCCCCTGCACTTGTACCTCCAATAACCAAACCCCGATCAAACTTTTGATGAAGCAATTCATCAATTTCGCTATCTTTAAGTATTTCAGTAATACGAGCCTGATCGCCTCCTGTAAAAAACACTCCTGTGGCATTTTCTATAATTTCTAGATTCCGCGAATAGCTAGCATCTTCTCTGCGTTCGGTATCAACAATATCTACTACGTTTGCACCCAACTTTTCAAATAGATCTCGATATTCTAAGCCTATTTCCCCAGGTAAAGATGTCGCGACAGTCATTACCGCAATCCGAGCTTCTCTGCCTCCTGCACGGCGGATAAATTCTCTCAATATCTTACATTCACCTTCTTTGTCTTCTGCACCACCAATAATGATTAGCTGTCCTGTTTGAGATTTGTTAATAGCGTCCACATTATTGCCATCGCTGTTTTTTGATTCAAGTGCCACCATAGCTTTATCAAGTATTTATTTACTATTAAACTATTAATTATCTTTAATAAAACATATTCTTTTAGTGTTTATACTACTGCTAAAGATATATTTTTATTTTCATAGTATAAATAATTAATGGTAAATAGTGAATAAGGATCGATCCCTATGCTTTTTGCTAAAAATCTTAATTTAACTAGTCTATATCGAAAATTAATAAAGTCTATGACAGCTAGCTTGAGCTAACCATAATATAAATCTCACGATAGACGTTAAAAACAAAAGTTTTTACTAAGGTGGTTGATGTTGCTCTAAAAGAGGTTTAATGTTAATCGACACGGTAGAAGAAAATAAAATAGAACAACCAGTTCGGATTAATGCTAGAAATACCGATATTTTTGATTTATTTAACGTTCAAGGATATTTAGGACCCAATCCCTATTTAAACAGAGCCTCATTAGTATTTGAATTAGCCCTAACAGGATACGATCGCCCTTTACCCATTTCAGACTATCTTGCCGTATTAGGCGATCGCTATCCTCGATTAACAGAAATAGAATATGCTTCTCATGCAGAGTTATTTGCCAGTACAGCCTCTGCGATAAATAAGCTAGACATGAATTTACATCTCCAGGGTTGGAGTGTACAGCAGCAATCTGAATCTGCCAAAATTGCCATAGAATCACTACATTTACGGACTACAAGAGAAGTAATTTATACAGTCTGGGATTGGTTAGAGGCGATCGCCAGAGGTGAAGATTTTGAAATTGCCTCTCAAATTGATAACTTGCAGCAAGTTTTTCGTAATTCGGTATATGGTGGACCAACCGTATATGCCTTACTGAGATCGGCAAATGTCAAAGAAATCCCCAGTTTTTACCTTTGGGACGAAAGATTAATGCAGTATGGCTATGGCAAAAAACAGATTAGAGGAGTCGCTACTACTTTTGATACCGATAGTCATTTAGATTCGGAATTTACAACGCAAAAAGACGACTGTAAAAGATTTTTAGCCGAATTGGGTTTTCCCGTACCCAAAGGAAATATAGTTTACTCTTTATCAGCAGCCTGTAATGCAGCAGAAGAATTGGGTTATCCCGTAGCTGTCAAGCCTGTATCGGGACACAAAGGCATTGGCGTAACTGCGGATATACAAAGCGAAACAGAACTAGAAACTGCCTACCAACGTGCAGTAGATGCCGTTCCTGAAGGAGAAAAAGCAGCAATTATTGTCGAAAAGAGCATTGCAGGTCATGATTATCGTTTACTGTGTGTTAATGGTCGTTTTGTGGCAGCGATCGAACGTCAACCAGCCTCAGTAGTTGGCAATGGTCGATCTTCCATAAGAGAACTAATCGAACGAGAAAACCGTTCTCCCCAACGCAGCGACACTCCTACTTCCCCTATGGGTAAAATTCAAACGGACGAGTCGATGCATTTATATTTAGAGGAACAGGGACTAGATTTAGATAGCGTCATTGAGAGCGATCGCACTGTCTATTTACGCAAGGTTGCTAATCTTTCTTCTGGTGGCTTTAGTATCGATGCCACTGATAAAGTACATCCCGATAATATTATCTTGGCACAGGATATTGCCCAACATTTTCGCCTTACCTGTATGGGAATTGATATCATTACTGCCGATGTTGCTCAATCATGGAAACAAAGTAGCTTTGGCATTATCGAAATCAATGCTGCGCCAGGGGTTTATATGCACCTCAACCCCGCCATTGGCGAACCAGTAGACGTTACCTCCCGTATTTTAGCCACCTTTTTTGATTCGGGTAAAGATGCGCGGATTCCGATTATCAGTTTTAACCGCATCACCTTAAGACAGCTACAAAAATTGAGCGATCGCATTTTGACTTTTCATCCTGATTGGACAATTGGCGCAGTATGTCGCGAAGGAATTATTGTCAATCGTTCGGAAAAACAGCTTAACCGTAATTACAATACTAACGTGCGCAATCTGTTACGCAACCCTCGGCTAGATTTGCTAATTGCCGAATACGATCAAAAAGTATTAGATACAGAAGGAATGTTTTACTATGGTAGTGATATGGTAGTTTTAGACGACCCTAGCGAGGTAGAAACCATGTTGGCAAGAGATGTTTTTCCTGACTCTACGGTAATTATCAAACAAGATCGACAAATTAGCATCAAACATCAAGGTTTGTTAGAGCAGTATGAATTAGAATCAGGAGAGTTATTAGAGCAGGTGTATCTTAAAGAAATTGCGACAATTTTAGAATAAATTTAGTTTAATGCAATTAACTATAGGCACGCAAAAAAGCGATCGCATCACCACAATAACCGATACAACTTGGGCGGAATACGCTGCGCTTAACTTGCCCAGCAAAAGAGTCTCATACCGCAACGGAGTAGTTACTGTCGTGTCTCCTGGTCGAAATCATGGAATGATATCGGTGATTATCTAAGAATGATTATTCTTTTTTATTGTCGCCAGCACAGTTTGCCTTTATTCGCTTACAACCAAACCACCCTCAAAGAAGAGGGGAAAGAAGCAAAACCTGATGTAGCTTACTGCTTCGCTATAGATAAAAATAAGCCAGATTTAGCAGTCGAAGTTAACCTGACTTCTGACAGTATTGATAACTTAACCAAATATAAATATCTGAAAATACCTGAAGTTTGGTTATGGGAACAAAGTAAAATTAGGTTCTTTAAATTAGACCTGATGGGGTATATAGAAAGCACTGTTAGTATCTATTTAACCGATCTCAGCAGCGATAGCGTTACCGAGATTGTTAACAACTACTTTGGAAAAAGCCTTTTGGAAGTAGAAAAATATTTCGTTTGAATGCAGATATTTAACGCTGATTTTGATATTAATCAAGGTAACCTATAACCTGTAATAAATTTATAAGTTATAGATTACCTTGGTACAGATATTTGCTTTAGTATAGATTCAATCACCTCATCAATCTGAACATTATCTAGCTGTGCTTCAGGTTTCAAGAGCAAACGGTGACGTAATAAAGGTGCAGCGACTTGTTTGACATCATCGGGGGTGACATAATCTCTGCTTGAAATACAAGCATTGGCTTTGGTGGCGTTTAACCAAGCTACGGTCGATCTGGGCGACGCACCTAATATTAAGTCAGGATGTTGACGAGTGCGTTCAACCAAATTGAGTAAGTAGTCAAAAATATTATCTTCTACCTGAATGTTTTGTACCTGCTGTCTTAATGAGAGAATATCTGCTACAGTTGCGATCGCCTGAATCTTGTCTAAATCAAGTTTTTTTGCCTGAAATCCTGCTTGGGCATTAAGTAATATCTGTTTTTCTGCATCTTTAGCAGGATAGCCAACCACTAGCTTAAAGAGAAAACGATCTAACTGCGCCTCTGGTAAGGGATATGTCCCTTCAAATTCTAAAGAGTTTTGCGTAGCCACTACCCAAAACAAAGGAGGTAAAAGCATAGTTTGCCCATCTAGGGTAATTTGCTGTTCTTCCATGGCTTCAAGTAGGGCAGCCTGAGTTTTGGGAGGAGTGCGGTTAACTTCATCTGCTAAGAGAATTTCAGTAAAAACAGGACCTTTTTTTAGAATAAAGTCGCGACTATTAAGGTCAAAAATATTTGTTCCCAAAATATCTGAAGGGAGAATATCGGGGGTTAGCTGAATACGGCGAAAGTCTGCTGCAATAAGTCTAGATAATACTTTTACTAATAAGGTTTTGCCTGTGCCTGGTACGCCTTCAATAATGACATGACCACTACTGAGTAATGCAACCAATAATTGTTTAACTAAATCTGATTGACCAATGACAATCTCATCTATTTTCTGAGTGAGCTTATTAAGCAAAGAATTATTTGGCATCAGGCATCGCTTTTAAAGCTTAAGTCTACACAGTTACAGTAGTTGTTGTAACTCTTTCTCAGCTTGATGTAAAGCAGTTGATACGTCACGTATCATAAATTCTAGCTACTGCTCAAAAGCCTTCTTTTATCGAGGAGAATGAGCGGAAAATCTTACTAAAATAATTTTTTAGATAAATTTAATCTTGCTAATTTATCAGATAATAAGTAATAGGTGTCGTATTTTAAAGTTTAAAAGAGAGTGAAAAAGTTAATTCGCGGTCTAGATAAGTTTAGACAAACCTACGTCAGTAGTCATCAGGAGCTTTTAGAACAGCTTTCTCATGGTCAAAAACCCAGAGTTTTGTTTATTGCTTGTTCTGATTCTAGAGTCGATCCTAACTTAATCACTGATACTGATATTGGGGAATTATTTGTTATTCGTAATGCAGGCAATATAATTCCTCCTTATGGTGCAGCTAATGGCGGAGAAGGAGGAACAATTGAATATGCTATCCATGCTTTGGGTATTGAACAGGTAGTTATCTGTGGACACTCCAACTGTGGCGCAATGAAGGGGCTGCTGAAGCTTAATAAACTCCAAAAAGATATGCCCTTAGTTTATGACTGGCTCAAACACGCTGAATCAACTCGGCGAATGGTGCTGGAAACCTATCCTCACTGTGAAGGAGATGATTTGATTGAAATGCTAGTTGCAGAAAACGTTTTAATTCAAATTGACAATCTTAAAACCTATCCGATAGTCAGATCCAGATTACATCAGGGTAGGCTTAAGATCTATGCTTGGATCTATAATATTGAAACTGGTAATGTCCTTGCTTATGATGCCCGCACCCATACTTATATTCCCCCTGAAGGTCAGTTATTAGAAGAAGAAGATCCCATTCGTTCTTTTTCCACCTCTGCTAATAATGAGTCAATTATTCCTGTTAAAAAAGAATTAGAAGCTTTATTAAAAGTTACCCCTGAAACCTCTAAAGCAGCTAAAAAAGCAACACGATCGCTGATAAGTTTATTTGATAAGGCACGTCGCCTGGGGATGAACAACATAGAGTTGCAAAACTACCATTCCTTGTTTTCTGAGTCTGTACAGCTTTGGGCAGAAAAAATTTATACTCGCGTTTAAAATACAGACATCTTAATTTAATTAAACAACATAAAAAATCATGGAAGTTATCCCTGCGATCGATTTACTTGACGGTAAGTGTGTCCGTCTTTATCAAGGAGATTATAATCAAGCCTCAATCTTTAACGACAACCCTGTAGAAGTGGCTCGCCAGTGGGAAAAAGAAGGCGCAACCAGACTCCATGTAGTCGATCTTGACGGAGCAAAAGCTGGGAAATCTGTCAATCTAAAAGTAATCGATGCGATCGCCAAAGCCATATCTATTCCTGTACAGGTTGGGGGCGGTTTACGCGATCGCATTGGGGTATCAAGATTGCTAGATACTGGGGTACAGCGCGCTATTTTGGGTACGATAGCCGTAGAAAAACCAGAGCTAGTAACAGAATTATGTCAAGAATTTCCTGAACAAATCATCGTCGGTATTGATGCCCGCAATGGCAAAGTAGCTACTAGAGGTTGGTTAGAAACTTCGGAAGTAGCTGCCACAGATTTAGCTCATCGCATGGCACGGCAGGGCGTAGCAGCAATTATTTACACCGATATCCATCGCGACGGGACGTTATCTGGCCCTAATATGGACGCTTTGCGAGAATTAGCCGAATCAATTGCTATTCCTGTAATTGCTTCTGGTGGAGTAAGCTCTTTAACTGACTTATTAAGTCTATCAGGTTTAGAATCTATAGGAGTTACAGGTGCGATCGTCGGACGGGCTATTTATACGGGAGATCTGAGCCTCAAAGAAGCAATACGGGCGGTTGGCGATGGTCGTTGGCAAGATGTTCCCCCCGATACTGGGACATATATTGTTTGAAGGTTTATATGTCTTAACTTATTACTTTTTCTAGAGTATCCATCGTCGCTAGAATTTGTGTTTCAGAATGCAGACTGGTGATAAAGAAACGTAATCGGGCGGCATCATAGGGTACAGAAGGATATACCATCGGCTGAACGTTAATTCCTTCTTGTCCTAAAAGCTGAGATAAACTTACTGCCTTATGAGGTTCGCCGACAATGACAGGAATTATAGGCGAATCGGCACTATAGCCAGTATTAAAACCTTTACTTTTAGCTAAATCGAGACAAAATTTAGCTCGACTCTGTAATTTAATAGCTCTTTCTGGTTCAGACTTAAGTAGCCTGATTGCTGCTAATGCTGCTGCGGTATTGGCGGGCGAGATACCGACGCTAAAAACAAAGCCAGGAGCAGTATATTTGAGATATTGAATTAACTCACTGCAGCCAGCAATATAGCCTCCGCAGCTAGCAAAGGATTTACTCAAAGTACCCATCCATAAGTCTACGTCAGTGGGTTGCAAGTTGAAGTGTTCTCTGATTCCTCCGCCAGATAAGCCTAATACACCAATCGAATGAGCTTCATCTACTAGCAGAAAGGTTTGATAATGATGCTTCAATTCTACTATTTCGGGTACAGGTGCAAGATCGCCATCGGTACTATAAATACCTTCGATCGCAATTAAAACTTTTTGATATTTAGTTCTTTCTCGTTCTAAGATTGTTTCTAACGCCTGACAATTATTGTGAGGAAAATCAATAATAGTTGCCCCTGATAGATTACAGCCTTCTCTAATGCTGTTATGACTAAGAGTATCACAGATAATTAGATCCTTCTCATTAAACAGATGACCAATGGTACTCACGTTGGTTGCATGACCACCAACATAAACGATCGCATCTTCTGTGCCAATAAAATCAGCTATCTGTCTTTCTAATTCTAAATGTAGAGGACGCTCTCCTGATAATACCCGACTGGCGGAAACTGATGTTCCGTATTCGGCGATCGCTTTTTGGGTAGCCTCAATCACCACAGGATCTCCAGACATACCGATATAGTTGTAGCCAGAATAGTTAATTAACTCCCGTCCATCTGTATAAATGGTGTCTTTAGCAATACCCTGATGGAGACTAAAGAAAGGATTTCCTAATTTTTCAACTCGTTCTAAATCTTTTTTGAGATTGGTATATTCTGGGGTTAATTTGAATTGGCTGTATTCAGGCTTGATATCAATTTCGCTGCGTTGAAATGGTTTAAATGCTGATTTATTTTGTGTAATTGTCTTAGTAGGGGCGTTTCGCGAAACGCCCCTACAGGGTTGCTTGATTTCCGTTAAAACATTACCAACAGATAATTCCTGGGCGATGTAATCTGTTAACAGTTCGACATTAGGATAATCGAACGCTGCGGTCAAAGATACGGCATCACTAAGACTGGCTTGTAAACTGTTTTTAAACTCTACCGCCATCAAAGAATCCATTCCAAGATCGGCAAATTTTTCTTGAGTATCAATATCTTCAGGATCGCTGTAGCCTAATACTTTAGCTATTTGTTCTTGTATATGTGACTGTAGAGTGACCCGTTGCTTGTCTTCTGGTACGCTTGCCAATTGCTGCAAGAAGGAAGAAATTAAGGCTGGTTTAGTTTCTGTTTGCGGTTGTAATCTCTCAAAGAAACGATTGTCTGGCTGTTGGCGTAAGAAAGTTGCCCAGTCTACGGGGAAGACAATTGTTTGACTTGCTTGTTGCTGTAATAATTGTTTTAATACCTTTAGTCCTTGCTGTGGTGCGATCGCCTTTAGTCCCTGTTGGCTCAATTTCTCTTGCTGTCCAAATGTTAAGCGGGTTGCCATACCAACTTCATCCCAGATACTCCAGTTGATGCTCAATCCTGGTAAGCCTAAGTTTCGGCGATAGCTCATTAAGTTGTCTATGAAGGCGTTGGCTGCTGCATAGTTACTTTGTCCTGCTGCACCAAATACGGAAACAATAGAAGAGAAGCACACAAACCAATCTAGAGGCTGTTCTTTGGTAGCAAGATGTAGATTCCATGCCCCTGTCATTTTTGGCTGTAATACGGCTTGAAAACGCTCCCAGGATAATGTTTTTAATAGTCCGTCGTCGAGACTTCCTGCTGCATAAATGATCCCTTTAATCTCTGGTTTTTCGGTGCTGAAAATATCTGCAACTGCATCATAATCAGTGATATCAGCTTGGATAACATTTACGATAACGTTTTGTTGTTCTAATTTATCTATTTCTTGTTGAGCCTGTTTTGTAGGCTGACTTCTGCCGACAAGAATTAGATTCTTTGCCCCTTCTTGCGCTAACCAGCTTGCTACCTGTAAGCCTAATGCACCAAAACCACCCGTAATTAGATAGCTACCGTCTGGTTTAACTATTTGATTGCCAGAGGGCATAGATATGACAACCTTACCTATGTGTTTAGCTTGCGCCATATAGCGAAAAGCATCATTGGCTTGCCAAATCGGAAAGACTTTGTGAGGCAACGGCTGGAGTTTTTTCTCAACAAACTGCTGTCTTAATTCGGCAAACAAAGTGGCAATTAGTTCAGGATCTTGGTTAGATACCTCTAATAGATCGAAAGGAAAATAACTAATGTCTGGTCGTTTTTCTGTTACCTGTGCTTTATCCCAAATGCCTACCTTGCCAATTTCTACAAATCTACCCTGGGGTGCAATAATTTCTAAATTCTTGGCAATAAAGTCACCGTTAAGACTATTAAGAACTAGATCTACTCCTTTTCCATCCGTAAGCTGCATCACCTTTTCTGCAAAATCGAGGGTACGAGAGTTCATTACATATTTAACTCCCGATGCCTTAAGAAAATCCCATTTTCCAGTAGAAGCAGTAGCGTATACCTCTGCCCCCGCCTGTTGCGCTATTTGTACCGCAGCCTGCCCAACTCCACCCGCAGCAGCATGAATCAGGATCTTGTCTCCAGGCTTAATTTTTGCCAGATAATGTAGCCCGTAATATGCCGTTAAAAAAGTGGTGGGTATAGTAGCAGCTTCAGCATAGTCTAAATGATCTGGTTTGGCGATCGCAAATCTAGCATCAACCGTTACATGACTACTCAAACTGCCTACAGCTTGGGCAGCAATTACCTTATCTCCTGGCTGAAAATCTGTAACTCCGACCCCTACAGCCACGACAACCCCTGCACATTCTCCACCAAAAGGTACTTGGCTAGAGTCAGCAAATCCCATTGCTTGCAGGTATTCTTTTAACATCCCCAAAGCATTTAAAACATCACGAAAGTTTACTCCGCTAGCGGTTACTTCAATTTCGATTTCTTCTGGTTGGGGAGGACGACGTTGTAATGGTGCAAGGGTGAGGTTATCTAATGTGCCATAGTCAGATAGTTGCAGACGAAAAGGATTACTTAAAGTATTGTCTTGAGGCGCAAGTCTGGCTACATATCTTTGCTTGTTGTGATAGGCAACTTGATTTTCGCCATCTGATAATAATAATTCTGGTAATAATTGTTCTACATTTACATCATTAAAATCAATTAAATTACAGTTAAGGCTTGGATATTCCTGTCCAATTGTTCTACCTAATCCCCAAACCGAACCTGATAAATTGTTAGCTGATTTGACTTGGGTTTGCTCAGTAATAATAGTAAGTTGAGACAATTTTAGATTGTCTTCTGTTAATGACCTGATTAAATTGAAAATACCTTGGCAATCTCGATCATACGTAGGAGCAAACGACCGTTTGTCCTTACATTGCGAATCGCCCCTACTGAAGTAGGCGATTTTTAAATTAGTAATCTTTTTACGTTTAATAACTTGCCAGAGTTTCTTGAAATCTTCTGGCTGATTAGGATTAATTGTATATTGATTATTTTTTTTCCGTTTAAAATGATCGTCTTTTACTAACAAAATACCTGATAACTTATCGGTTAATTCCTGAGATAAATCAGTTTGCTCGGCAAAAATTAACCAGCGATCGCTATTTTCTAGTTTACTAATATTTTCTGTGTCTAAATCTTTAGCTTCCCAGTCAATTTCATATAGCCAGTTATCAATACTGGCTCGATCTTTTACTGGTGCGTCAATTAGTTTATGTAGCGATCGCAAGTTAAGATATTGCAAAGACAAGTCCGTTATCTGGGCAACTAAATCACCGTTATTATCTACCAGAAATAAATCCGCTTTTAGGATTTGACTATTACCAGTCGCCTTAATATTAACCTGCGCCCAAACCTTATTACTACAGCTTTGATATATTTTTAAACATTCGATGCTTGCTGGTAAGTAAATTCCCTGAGACTCTGTAGCTGCCCCAATAATTTGTAGACAGGAATCTAATAAAGCAGGATGAAGCTGATAGTTATCATCGGTTATATTATCTGGTATTTCTATATAGCCAAGAGCCTGATTATTTCCTTTCCATAATTCTTTAATACCTTGAAAGTTAACGCCATAGTTCAAACCTTTCTCGCTTAATTCTTGATAGTAGTTTGATATGTCTAAGGTGGGTTGCGATCGCGATTTTATATTTTCTATATTTATTTGACTTGAAATATTTTTAACCGTAACTTTAATAATAAATTCGCAATGTAAGATAAAATGATTTTCTTGATCATTTTTACTAAAAATTTGAATACGACTACAATCTTCTAATTTATTAACAACTGTTTGTATTTCTGTTGCTTTGCTTGATAATAATAAAGGCTTTTTAATAGTAAACTGCTCTAGTTGCAATCTACTATCTGAATATATATACTTGCCTGCTGCTAATGCCATTTCAATATAAGCAGTAGCAGGAAATACTGTTTGATTTTCTAAACGATGATCTTGTAAATATTTAGGGTTATGAGCATTTATCTGTCCCTTAAAGTATATCTCTGAAGTGCCAGCCAAAGTCAGGCAATTACCTAATAAAGGATGTGATTGCTGCTGATTATTTAAATTTTCTTCTGTCCAAAACTTTGCTTTCTCCCACCAATATCTTTGACGCTGAAAAGGATAAGTAGGCAGTTTAACTCCTCGATCATAATGACCTTGATTAAATACACGCCAATCAATTTTTATTCCTTGATGATATAGCTGGACAACACTATTTAAAATCACCTGCCAATCGTCTTGTTTGTCAGAAAGACTAGGAAGCAAGATAGGATCAGAATCTATTTTTGTGGCTAAGATTGTTTTGCCGAGGCTAGAAAGAATTGGCTTTGCCCCAATTTCTAAAAAGATATCAACGCCTTGCTGTAGTAGAAACTGAAAACTATCAGCAAATTTAACTGGTTGGATAATATGATCGACCCAATAATCAGGGCTAATAATCTCTATCTCCGCTAACTGTGCAGTTACGTTAGAAACCAAGAGAATCTTGGGCGCAGAGTAGGTTATTTCTGCTGCAACCTGTTGAAAGTCAGCCAGCATCGGCTCCATTAAAGGAGAATGAAAGGCATGGGAGACTTCTAAAAGACTGCTGCTGATATCTATTTGAGCTAATTTGTCTGCAATTAAAGCTAGAGTCTTGTTTTCCCCAGCAATAACAGTATTTTGACTATTGTTAATCGCAGCAATGTTTACTTCCTGGTCATGAGTAGCTATCAATTCAGCTATTGTTTCTTGACTACTAAAGATAGCTAGCATTCCCCCTGATGAAGGTAATTCCTCCATCAATCTACCTCTGGTGGCAACAAGCTTTAGACCATCTTCTAAACTAAAAACTCCAGCGACACAGGCTGCAACATATTCTCCGATACTATGTCCTGCGACATAATCGGGCTTAATACCCCAAGAAAGCCATAGTTGCGCCAAAGCATATTCTATAGAGAAAATTGCGGGTTGAGTATAGATTGTTCGGTTAATTTTTGTAAGGGCGTTTATCCAAACGCCCTTACAGGGTTGTGATTCGTAAATGATCTCTAATAAAGGTTTGTCTAAATACGGCTGTAAGATTTCTGCACAGTTATTTAGTGCCTCGCGAAAAACAGGCTGTGTGTCATAAAGTTGTTGACCCATGCCCACATACTGTGAGCCTTGTCCTGTAAATAGCCAACAGGTTTTCTTAGTAGGGGCGAACGGTCGTTGGCTCCTACTAACGGTACTTTCTTTTAATCCTGCTGTTTCTTGATTAGAGGTAAAAGCTGTTAATTGTTTGATTAACTGTTGAGTTGATTTAGCAATGCAGGTAAGACGATGATTAAAATGGCTTCTTTGTGTTTGACTTGCTGTACAAATATTCTCTAAAGATACCTCTGTCTCTTGAATAAAGTCTTGATAGCTTATGGCTAAATCTCGTAATGCAGATTTACTCTTAGCCGAAATAGTCAACAAATTCAAAGAAGATAACTCTATTTCCTCTTTCCTTTGTCGCCTTGTCTCCCAGTCGCTTTGTCTCCCAGTCGCTTTGTCTTCCAGTCGCCTTGTCTCATAGTCCCCCATAACAATATGAGCATTTGTACCACCAAAGCCAAAAGAATTCACTCCTGCAATTAATGGCTTATCCTTTTTCCAGGGGGTTAGCTGAGTAACTACCTGTAATTTCAAATCTTCAAAAGCGATCGCCCGATTAGGAGTATTAAAATGTAAGCTGGGTGGGATCTGTTTATACTTAAGTGCCAGCGCTACTTTGATAATCCCTGCAATACCTGCTGCGGTTTCAGTATGTCCGATATTGGTTTTGACTGAACCTATCAGACAGTTATTTCCTAGTTGACGATGTTCACCAAAAACTGCTCCCAAAGCATTAGCTTCAATGGGATCTCCTACTTTTGTCCCTGTACCATGAGCTTCAACATAATCTACTAAACTAGGGTCAATGCCCACACGCTCATAAGCCTCTCGTAAAACTGCCTCCTGCGCTACAGGATTTGGTGCAGCCATGCCGTTACTCAAGCCATCTTGGTTTACCGCACTACTTAAGATAACCCCATAGATATCATCGCCATCTGCTTGAGCTTGAGACAAAGGTTTTAATAGAATTAACCCTGCACCCTCTCCCCTAACATAACCATCGGCACTGGCATCAAAACTCTTACAGCGTCCATCACTGGACATAAAGCCACCTTTGCTAAAGCCCACCATAATTGTCGGTAGCAGCAGCATATTTACCCCACCAGCTAAAGCTAGTTCAGATTCCCCTGTCCAAATACTCTGACAGGCTAAATGGACAGAAACTAAAGAAGAAGAGCAAGCCGTGTCTACCGCCAAGCTGGGTCCTTTTAAATCAAAAATATAGGAAATACGATTGGCAGCAATACAGTTACCTGTGCCTGTAGTAGCGTAAGGTTCACTCACAGGCTGTTGCCACATCATAATCGAATAGTCGTGAGTGCCGATGCCGATAAACACTCCTGTTTTACTGCCCTTGAGATCTTCGGGAATTTGACCAGCATCTTCTAAGGTTTCCCAGGCAACTTCCAACAACAGACGTTGTTGCGGATCCATTGTTACTGCTTCTTTAGGGGCAATACCAAAAAACTGTGGCTCAAATTGATCTATATTTTCTAGAAAACCACCCCAACGAGTATTAGCTTTACCTGGCTTACTTTTATCTGGATCATAGAAAGACTCTACATCCCATCTAGATTCTGGAACTTCAGATACCTCATCTATTCCATCTCGTATCATTTTCCAAAAGGCTTGAGGATTCTGTGCGCCAGGAAAACGGCAGCCAATACCGATAATTGCAATGGGTTCTAATTGCATAGTTGAGTGTGCTTCAGTCTAAAACTAATTAACGCGCTTTGTAGATTAGCATATCTGCAAAGTGTTGTATGCCAGCTAAATCTAAATTAAGCGTTGCCAAAAAGAAAATTTAATTTCACCCAGCTACTTATAAATATTTCTAGAGTTTTTTAACAAAGCATTAAATTTTTGATAATCTTCTTGTAATCAACTTTAGACTTTTCTGATAGCTCAAGTATTTTATTTAGTTGTTCTGTTGTAAAGGTAGTCATAACCTAGTTGAAATCGATAAATTAATTGAATCTAATTTAACTTGTTATGTATAAAATGACTTGGGTAATATTACAAAGACGGGTTGCCAGCACTTATTTGTTCAGCAATCTGAGTTCTTCAAGAGCATATACTATTTGAAGAGAGAATAAACTTTTTTGTCTCTTCGAGACTACCGCAGGTGATAGTAAATGCAGAAACAAAGAGCCTATATTATTTTAATTTTGGCATTGGTCGCAGCAGCGATCGCAATTTTGACTACCATCCCCCCCCAGTTAGGACTTGACCTAAGAGGTGGAGCGCAGTTAACCATTCAGGTAAATCCAACTAAAGAACAGCCTGATGTCAAGCCTACCCCACGTGATATTGAAGCAGTCCAAAGCGTACTTCAAAATAGGATTAATGAGTTTGGAGTCTCCGAAACTACGGTGCAAACCATTGGCGAAGACAAAATATTGATTCAGCTACCAGGGGAAAGTCAACCCGAAGAGGCAGA
Source organism: Chroococcales cyanobacterium (assembly GCA_038259125.1). GTDB lineage: Bacteria > Cyanobacteriota > Cyanobacteriia > Cyanobacteriales > Xenococcaceae > Waterburya. The sequence continues at coordinate 18,308 of JBBSPC010000104.1, forward strand.
AAGACGTTTGAAAGGAACGGCTAAATTAGAGTTTAAAGAGCAAGAGCAAGGAACAGAAGGTCAGTTAGCTGCCGAATCTCAGGTAAGACAACAGCTTTTGGCACAGCAGGTTATCTTAAGCCAAGGGGATCTGCCAAAAGGTAATCAAGAAAAGCTAGCAAAAATTCAAGAATCACTCCAGAAATCTAATCAGGCGATCAATGGCTTGTTTAAATCTGTTGGTCTAACGGGTACAAACCTTACCGATGCTCGCCCACAGCCTGATTCTACAG